>CAMKAP010000022.1 GCA_946410505.1 uncultured Clostridia bacterium | reverse complement strand
CAGTATCTGAAGTATAACGTGGTTTCCCAGCGAATCCCGGTGGACGGCAGCTTCTACGGCGCAAACTTCTACGGTTCGGTCCTGGTGATGGACCCCGACGTTAATCGGAGATTTTTGCAGCAGTCGATCTACGAAGGCATCCACGAAGCGCCCTGAAAACACGATTTGAACGAAAAACAGGACGCAGACCGCTCTGGTCTGCGTCCTGTTTTCACATATATGCCGGAGCGGAACAAAAAGCTCAGTCCGCCAGGGTACCCATGGGGTCCCAGGCCTCCAGGATGGTGGGTGCCTGCCGTGAAGCGCTTCGGTCGTAAAAATTCAGATGGCAGCACTCCTGACCGACCACTGCGTCAGTGCACTGCGGAGCGCGCCTCTCCGGCTGTGCAGATGCGGCGAGCAGCAAAGGAAAGCCTGTTCTTTTGAAATATTTGAACAATTTGAGGCGCTTTGACAATAGACAAGGGCAGCAGAAGATGCTATAATCATGATATTACATTGTACACAAGGAGTCTGTTCTTATGAGCAAACCTGTTGTGATCACCGCCGACAGCACCGTGGATCTCTCTCCGGAGCTGCTGTCGCGGTATAATATCCATGTGATCCCCCTGATGATCACGCTGGGCGACGATGTGTTTCCGGACGGGCAGGGCTTTACGCCGCTGGATATGTATGCCCGCTACCGTCAGGACGGCACGCTTCCCAAAACCTCCGCTCCCGGCGTGCAGGAGCTGATGGAGTTCTTCGCACCCTTCGTCGAAGAGGGCTATGAGATCGTCCATCTGGATATCAGCGCGGAGCTCTCCAACACCTTCAACGCCGCCCGCCTCGCCGCGGCGGAGCTGGAGGGGGTCTATCCCGTGGACAGCAGGATGCTCTCCACCGGCGTGGGCCTGCTCGCCATCGAGGGCGCGGAGTGCCGCGACCGGGGCATGGGCGCGGCCGAGATCGCGGAGCATCTGCAGAGCCTGACCGGTAAGGTATCTACCAGCTTCGTGCTGGATACCCTGGAATACATGCGCAAGGGCGGGCGCTGCTCCGGCGTTGCGGCCATGGCGGCAAATCTCCTGCAGCTCAAGCCGGGCCTGGAGATGAAGGACGGCAAGCTTGGCGTATACAAAAAATACCGCGGCAGCATCGAGCATGTTTACCGTCAGTACATCACCGAACGCCTCAAGGGCAAAAACGTGCGCCCCGGGCATGTGTTTCTCACCGAGTCCGGCGAGATCGAGCCCGCGGTGATCGAAGAGCTGACAAAGCTCATCTACCAGCTCTCCGGCTGCAAAGAGGTCCACCACACTATGGCGGGCTGCACCGTGTCCACCCACTGCGGCCCCAAGACGCTGGGCGTGCTGTTTGTTGAGAAATAATACACAGGGCTGCCCGATCGTAATATGATCGGGCAGCCCTTTTTGTTCGGAGAGGAGCGAAGAAAATGAGAAGAAAAGACCGGGAAATCACAGACATCGGCGAGATCCGGCAGATCCTGGAGCGGGCGAAGATCCTGCACCTGGGTCTGAACGACGAGGGCTGCCCCTATGTGGTCCCGCTGCACTACGGGTATCGGATGGAGGACGGGAGGCTCACGCTTTTCTGTCACGGCGCAAAGGAGGGCCACAAGCTGGACCTGATCCGAAAGGACCCGCGGGCCTTTGTGGAGATCGACACGGATGTGCAGCTCATCCCCGCGGGGGACCGGGCCTGTGCCTACGGCTCCGCTTACGCGAGCCTGATGGGCCGCGGGGAGGCGGCGATCCTCACAGAGCCGAAGGAGAAAACGGAGGCGCTGCGGATCCTGATGAAGACCCAGACCGGGCGGGACTTTGAAATCACCGGGAGTATGGCGGAGACCGTCTCCGTTCTTCGCATCGACCTGCACGAATATACGGCCAAGGCCAGAAAGCTGCCCGGCTGATAACGGACATAACGAAACCTGCGGCGGATTCTCAAACGAATCCGCCGCAGGTTTTTTCAGAATAGATTTTTATTCCCCGTAGCCCATGGGGTTTTTGGACTGCCAGGCCCAGGTGTCGCGGCACATGTCGTCCAGATTGTATTCGGCCTTCCAGCCCAGAAGCTCCGCGCTCTTGTCGGGGTTGGAATAGAGCTTGGGCAGGTCGCCGGCGCGGCGGGGCGCGAACTCATAGGGGATCTTGATGCCGTTTACGCGCTCAAAGGCCTTGACCATGTCCAGCACGCTGTAGCCGATGCCGGTGCCCAGATTGAAAACGCTCTCGCCGCGGTGCTCCACCATGTAGTCAATGGCGGCGACGTGGCCGCGGGCCAGGTCGGTGACGTGGATGTAGTCGCGGATGCAGGTGCCGTCCGGCGTGTCGTAGTCGTTGCCGAAGATGTTCAGATGATCCCGGCGGCCGATGGCGACCTGTGAGATGAAGGGCATGAGGTTATTCGGGATGCCCCGTGGGTCCTCACCGATGAGGCCGCTGCTGTGGGCGCCGATGGGGTTAAAGTAGCGCAGCAGGACCACAGACCAGTCCTCAATGGCCTTGGCGGAGTCGCGCAGGATCTGCTCGGACATGTACTTGGTCCAGCCGTAGGGATTGGTGCACATGCCGGTCACGTCCGTCTCGCGCAGCGGCATCTGGTTGGTGCCGGAGTAGACCGTGGCGGAGGAGGAGAAGATGATGTTCTTCACGCCATGATCGCGCATGGCCTCGCAGAGGCGCACAGTGGAGAAGAGGTTGTTGTCATAGTATTCCAGCGGCATCTGAACAGATTCACCCACGGCCTTGAGACCGGCAAAGTGAATGGCCGCGCCGATGTCGTGTTTTTCGAAGATGCGGTCCAGCGCCGCCCGGTCGCGCACGTCGTTTTCATAGAAATCCACGTGCTTGCCGGTGATCTGTTCCACGCGCTCAATGGCCTTGGCGCTGGAGTTGACCAGATTGTCAATGACGACGACGCCGTGGCCTTTGTTCAGAAGCTCTACGCAGGTATGGCTGCCGATGTAGCCGGCGCCGCCGGTGACCAGTACGTTCATATGCAAATGACTCCTTTATGATAAATAATGATGGTAACCAATCAGTCGAGCAGAGTCTCGGGATACACGCCCTGCTCCCGGAGGGAGGCGATGTAGTTGACCACGTCGGGCATGTCCTCCCGGTAAGTGATGCCGTGCCAGGTCTCGTGGCAGTTGAGCACCCGCACAGAGCCCTCGTTTTCCTTGATGAGGGCGTTGGCCACGAAGGGCAGGAAGTACTCGCACTTCTCCGGATTCTTCGGCAGATTCTCATCCAGCCAGGCGGGGAAGCGGCGCTCCAGCTCCTCCATCATGGAGGGCATGAAGCCCCAGAAGTTCATGGACACCGGAGAGTCGCCGGAGAGGGGGACCCAGGTCTCGCCGTCCTCGGTGTAGGCGGCGTTCTCGCCGTCCTTTTTGATCTTTGTCCGCTCCACTACGTCGGTCAGCAGACCGTCTTTCACCTGGCAGATGCCGCGAGCGACGGTGCCGTGCTCGGTGACGGTGTTGCGCAGCTGATAGGCGACCATGGCGTGTTCATTTGCGGGGCGCTCGGCGGTCAGAAAGTCGTAGAGCGTCTTGTAGGCGCTGGGGCCGTAGAAGTCGTCGGCATTGATGACGGCGAAGGGGCCGGGAACCGCGTCCCTGGCGCAGAGCACCGCGTGCCCCGTGCCCCAGGGCTTGACGCGGCCTGCGGGCACACTGTAGCCTTCGGGCAGCTTATCCAGCTGCTGGAAGACGTATTTTACGTCGAAGTATTTCTCCATACGGCGGCCCACGGCGGCCTTGAAGTCCTCTTCGATCTCGTGCTTGATGATGAAGGCCACCTTGCGGAAGCCCGCGCGATAGGCGTCAAACAGGGAAAAGTCGATGATTGCGTGGCCGCGCTCATCCACAGCGGTGATCTGCTTGAGACCGCCGAAGCGGCTGCCCATGCCGGCAGCCAGGATCACAAGTGTCGGTTCCATTTTTATCTCCTTATCTTTTTATACAAAATCAAAGCTCAACGCTGAGGGGTATTATTTTGACGACATCGCCAGGCGGCAGTAGTAGTTGAACAGCCGCTCCCGGGACAGTGTGCTGCTGTCCATATGGCCGGGATAGACCTCAAAGTCTCCGGGGAGGGAGCAGATCTTCCGCAGACTCTCCAGCTCCTCATCCATGTTGCCGCCGGGCAGATCGGTCCGCCCGCAGCTGCCCTTGAAGAGCGTGTCGCCGGTGAAGAGGGCGTTGCCGCAGCGCAGCGTCACGCCGCCGCGGGTGTGCCCGGGGGTCCCCAGAACCTCAAAGCGCAGGCCGGGGATCTCCACCACGTCGCCGTCCTCATAATATCTGCCGTCCTCGGGCAGAGAGTAGGGGAAGTGATAGTCGCCGCCGGGTTTGCGCTCGTCCAGCCGGTGCATGTAGACGACGGCGCCGGTCTCCTCCCGCACCGCGTCCACCGCGCCCACATGGTCATAGTGACCGTGGGTCAGCAGAATCGCGCAGCAGTGGAGGCGGTTTTCCTCCAGATAATCCAGAATGGTATTGCTCTCGTCGCCCGGGTCGATGACGGCGCAGTCCAGCGTGTCCTCATTGGTGACCACGTAGCAGTTGGTCTCCAGCTGGCCGACGGGAATGGTTTTGATCAGCATATCAAAGCTCCTTTGGGAACGATCCAAATCATCATGCAGTCTCTTGTGCTTCCTTTCGTCTCGCAAAGCAAAAACAAAGTGTGTATCCGTTTTTGACGGGGCTTTGCCTCGACAAAAACACCCTGAGCCGAGCCTTGCGAGGCCTTGCGCCGACCAAACGAGGCGCATTTCCGCGCGCCTCGTGCGATAAGCGCAAGTATCCATTTACCTGTTCAGCCCCCTCAAGGGGCTGAACAGGTATTATAGCTCCTTCGTATCGAGCAGAATGGTGACGGGGCCGTCGTTCTGGCTGAACACCTGCATATCCGCCCCGAAAATACCCGTTTCCACGGTAAAGCCCCGCGCGCGGCACTCCTCGATCACCAGCTCGTAGAGGGGGATCGCCGTCTCGGGCCGGGCAGCGTGGGAAAAGCCCGGGCGGCGGGAGCGGCAGTCGGCAAAGAGCGTGAACTGGCTGATGATGAGAAAGGAAGCGCCCGCGTCCTTGGGGTTGACGTTCATCTTCTCGTTTTCGTCCTCGAAGATCCGCAGACCGCAGATCTTGTCGGCGATTTTCCGGGCCTCGCCCTCGGTGTCGCTTTCATGCACGCCCAGCAGCACCAGAAAGCCGACGCCGATCTGGCCGTGCACCTCGCCGTCTATCACGACGGAGGCGTTTTTGACTCTTGTTACAACAGCTTTCATATTTTATCCTCAATAGCCTGTGGTTTACGCGCCGTTTCGCGTGACGCCGGTGACGCTCGGAACGGAGGCGAGCCTGCTCATGATATATTTGACTTCGCCGGCGTTCTTGACCTCCAGCGTCACAACGGTCAGGGCAAGGCCCGAGCCGAGACTCCGGGAGGAGAGGGTGCGCACCTTGGCGTTTAAGGTGTTGAGCACGGTGGCAATGTCCATCACCAGGCCGGAGCGGTCCTTGGAGGCGATGGTGAGATTGGTCACATAGCTGTCGGTGATCTCGCTTGCCCAGGAGACCTTGATCCAGCGCTGATCCTGCTCGGGATGGGCGAGGCGCTGCTGGTAATTCTTGCAGTCCCGCCGGTGGATGGAGACGCCCTGCCCGCGGGTGATGAAGCCCACGATGTCGTCCCCGGGGACGGGGGTGCAGCAGCGGGAGAACTTGATGAGGCAGTTGTCCAGCCCCTCCACCAGGATGCCGTGGACGGCCTTGCCCTCTTTTTTCGCTTTTTCCTCCCGGCGTTCCGCGGCCTGGTTGATCTTGTCCAGAGCGGTTTTTCGCTCGGCGTTGGCGTTCTTCAGCTCGTCCCGCAGGCGGTTGGCCACGCGGGCGGCCGTAACGCCGCCGTAGCCGATGGCGGCGTAGAGATCGTCCACCGCGTTGAAGCTCAGACGCTTGAGGATGGGGGCCATCAGCTCCTCGTCCGAAACGTCGTCCAGGGTCAGGTCGTTGTGCTTGAGCTCATCCTCCAGCATCTCGCGGCCGCGGAAGATGTTCTCCTCCCGCCGCTCCTTCTTGTACCACTGCTTGATCTTGGTGCGGGCGGAGCCGCTCTTGACCAGGTTCAGCCAGTCGCGGCTGGGGCCGGGGGCGGACTTGGAGGTGCGGATCTCCACAATGTCGCCGTTCTGCAGCACATAGTCGTAGGTGACGATGCGGCCGTTGACCTTGGCGCCGACCATGTGGTTGCCCACGTCGGAGTGGATGGAATAGGCAAAGTCGATGGGGGTCGCGCCGGCGGGGAGGTTGATCACGTCCCCCTTGGGGGAGAATACGAAGACCTCGTCGGCAAACATGTCGATCTTCAGATCGTGGAAGAAGTCCTGGGCGTCGGACTCCTGCTGGCTCTCCAGCAGGCGGCGGACCCAGGCAAATTTATCCTCGTCCCCCTGCCGCACGGCGGCGCTGCCGTCGCCCATCTTGTATTTCCAGTGGGCGGCGATGCCGTATTCGGCGGTGTGGTGCATGTCCCAGGTGCGGATCTGCACCTCGAAGGGGATGCCCTCGGTGCCGATGACCGTGGTGTGCACGCTCTGGTACATATTGGGCTTGGGGGTGGAGATATAGTCCTTGAAGCGCCCGGGCACGGGCTTGAACATGTAGTGGATCACGCCCAGGACGTTGTAGCAGTCGGGGATCGTGTCCACAATGACGCGGAAGGCGCAGAGGTCGAAGATGCCGTTCATATCCAGCTTCTGCGCGTACATCTTGCGGTAGATGGAGTAGACGTGCTTGATGCGGCAGAAAATGGTGCACTGGATGCCCTCGGCCTCCAGCCCCGACTGGATCTTCTCCTTCATGTTGTCCATGAAGGTCTCCAGCACGGGCATCTTGGCGTCCAGCCACTCGGTGATCTCCTTGTAGCCCTGGGGGTCCAGGTACTGCAGAGCCAGATCCTCCAGCTCCCACTTGGCCTGCTGCATGCCCAGACGGTGGGCGATGGGGGCATAGATCTCCATCGTCTCCAGTGATTTGGAGCGCTGCTTCTCCGCCGTCTGATAGGCCATGGTGCGCATGTTGTGCAGGCGGTCGGCAATCTTGATGAGGATCACGCGGATGTCCTTGGCCATGGCCATGAGCATCTTGCGCAGGTTCTCCATCTGCTCGTCTTCCTTGGTGGCGTACTGCATGCGCGTCAGCTTGGTGACACCCTCCACGATGTCCGCCACCGCAGGGCCGAACTGGTGGGCGATGTCGGCATGGGTCATGGAGGTGTCCTCGATCACGTCGTGCAGCAGCGCGGCGATGATGGAATCCTCATCCAGCCCCAGATCCACGGAGATGTCCGCCGCCGCGACGCAATGGGTCACATAGGGGGAGCCGTCCTTCCGGCGCTGCCCCTCGTGGGCGGCGCGGGCCATCTCATAGGCGGCGCGGATGCGCGCCATGTCCATGGGATGGCTGCCGGAGCGGATCTTTTCCTCCAGCGCGGCAAACATCGCATCCGGGTCCAGAGGCGTATTCTGTTTTCTCTCTTCCTCAGCCATGGTGTTTCCTCACTCAGGTTTGTTCCTGCGCGATATGGCGCAGGGTGCGCATGATCTCGGTCGCTTCCAGGTCCGCTTTGCCTTCGATCTCGGCGCGTTTCGCGCCGAGCACCCCGCCGTCACCGCACAGAAGACCGCTCTCCCGGAAGGCTTTCAGGCAGATGCAGAAGCTCTCCGGCGCGATTCCCGGCGGGCAGAGCGGCAGCAGCCGCTCCAGCGAGTCCGGCAGCGGTCCGTCCCCGCAGCGCTCCCGCCAGATGCGCACGAAATCCGCGCGCTCGGGGCAATAGGCGGCAGCGGCCCAGAAGCTCTCCCGTGAACCCTTGAGGATCTCTTCGCACAGGTCCTCAGGGCAGTGTTTTCTTGCGCCGCAGAGCACCAGCTGCACCGAGACATGGCCCCGGTAGTCGTTGATCTGCGGCGTGAAGGCCAGGTCGACCCGGTCGCCCTCCCGCAGCCCCAGAGACTCGGAAGAGTGGGAGAAGAAGATGCCCTCAAAGCGGGCCTTGCCCACGCGCACGCGCACACGCATGTGCCGGGCGTTGCCCACGTCGCTCACGCTCTCCAGCTCCACGTCGGACAGGCAGAAGACGGGCTTCTGGTTGCCGTTGCCGTAGGGCTCCAGCAGGTCCAGCTCCCGCACATTTTCGATGCTCAGCAGGGCCGGATCGCGGATCAGCAGATCGCAGCGCACCTCCGGCGTCTCTTCCGGCAGATGACTGCGGTAATAGGCCGTGAGCGCAGAGCGGAAATCGTCGATCTGATCGGGGGCGATGGTAAGCCCCGCGGCCAGCGCGTGCCCGCCGAAGCCCAGCAGATGCTCCGAGCAGGCGGCCAGCGCGTCGTACAGATTGAAGCCGCCGTAGCTGCGGCAGGAGCCCTTGCCCTGATCGCCCATCAGGCAGATCATGACGGCGGGGAAGCCGAACTGCTCGGCGAGGCGGGAGGCGGCGATGCCGATCACGCCCTGATGCCAGCGGTCGCTGGCCAGGACAATGGGGCCGTCCGGCTTTTCTCCGGCAAGCTGCGCCTGCGCCTCCTGCCAGATCTCGGTCTCAATGCTCTGGCGCTGGCGGTTGAGCTCACAGAGCTCGCCCGCGAGCGCGGCGGCCTCCGCCTCGTCCCGGCACATGAGCAGGTCCGCGGCCTTGAAGGCCTGGCCCAGACGCCCGGCGGCATTGAGGCGCGGCGCCAGGCTGAAGCCGATGGTGGCGGCGGTCAGACGCCTGGCGTCCACCCCGGCCTCATGCAGCATGGCGGCAAAGCCGGGGAGCGGATCCTCCTCCAGCTTGCGGATGCCCCGGCTCACGAGATAGCGGTTTTCCTCCACCAGCGGCATCACGTCCGCCACCGTGCCGACGGCGACCAGGTCCGCGTAGCGCTCCAGCATCCCGAGCCCGTCGCCCTCGACGGCGCTGACCAGCTTGAGCGCCACGCCCACGCCGGCCAGATAGGGATTGGGATAGGCCTCTCCCTCCATCTTGCAGTCGATCACGGCCACCGCGTCGGGCAGGGGCCCGTTTTTGCATTCGTGGTGATCGGTGATGATCACGTCAATACCCAGTGAGCGGGCGTATTCGGTCTCCTCCACGGCGGTGATGCCGCAGTCCACGGTGATGACCAGGGTGACGCCCTGCTCATGCAGGGTGTCCAGCGCGCCCCGGTTGAGACCGTAGCCCTCTTCGCCCCGGTCGGGGATATAGGCCAGACAGCGCAGACCCCGTGTGCGCAGATAATCCGTGACGATGCAGGTGGAGGTAATGCCGTCCACATCGTAATCGCCGTAGACAGCCACGGCCTCCCCAAGGCGGATGGCCTGCAGGATCCGCGCTTTGGCCACGGCCATTCCACTGAGCAGCATCGGATCGTTCAAGCATTCCGCGCCGCCCTCGGTCAGAAGGCGGGCGGCGGCAGCCGTGGTGACGCCTCTCTGCGTCAGCACCGCGGCGAGCAGAGGGCCGTAACCCGCAGCCAGCAGCTCCTTCGATACCTCGGGCCTAGCATATGGAATTGACCAGCGCTTTTGATTCATAGCAACATCCTGTATTCTGC
Organism: uncultured Clostridia bacterium; assembly: GCA_946410505.1. The sequence continues at coordinate 5,616 of CAMKAP010000022.1, read as the reverse complement.
TTTTTTTCTATATTATATTATACTATCAAAAATCTCCGCGCAATTCAATAGCTGCGCGGAGATTTCCGGGTTCAGTCTTCGTTTTTCACATAGTCGGAGAGTCGGCGGATGCTGCCGGAGAGGGGAGGAGCGGTACACACATGCCGAAGTGCCTCTTCGGGGGTGGCGCAGAGGGCGAAGAGCTTCAGGCAGCTGCGGCTCATAAAGCGGCCCTCCGCCGCCCGCTCCAGCAGGCGGAGCAAGTCGTCATAATAGCCCAGGGTGTTCAGCAGCGCGATGTTTTTGTCGAGTCGGCCCAGCTGCTTGAGCGTCAGCGTCTCCAGAAACTCCTCAAGGGTGCCGATCCCGCCGGGCAGAACGATGAAGGCGTCGCTCATTTCCTCCATGGCGGCCTTGCGCTCCCGCATGGTATCGGTGTAGACAAAGCGGCTGCAGCCCTTGTAAAGAATGCCGGGCTCGTCAAAGAAGCGGGGGGCGACGCCGATGAGCTCTCCGTTCATGGACGACACGCCCCGGGCGCAGGCGCCCATCAGGCCCGCGGCGCCGCCGCCGAATACCAGCGTGTGGCCATCCTTCGCCATGAGTCGCCCCAGCTCTTCCGCCGCGGCGAAGTAGGCCGGGTCCAGATCGTGGCCGGATGCCCCGTATATACAGATCTTCATACGCAGTCCTCACTGTTTTTTTGTATTCTATCATAAAAGAGCGCAATTGAAAAGCATTAGACTTGACGAACCGGGCGCTTTTCTGTATCATAACTAAGATTGGAGTGATTTCATGAGAAAATGCATATATATCGTCCTGATGCTTGCGCTGCTGCTCTCCCTCTGCGCCTGCGGGAAGGCCCCTGCGGAGACGGAATCGGAGGGGCTGCAGATCGTGACCACGGTGTTTCCCGCGTATGACTTCGCGCGGCAGATCGCCGGAGAGCGGGCGCAGGTGAGCCTGCTGGTGCCGCCGGGCGCCGAGATCCACAGCTTCGAGCCCACCGCCCGGGACATGATCCGCGTCCAGAACGCGGCGCTTTTTGTGTATAACGGCGGCGAGTCCGAGGCCTGGGTCGAGGATCTGCTGCAGAGCGGGGAAGAGATCCGCGCGCTCTCCATGCTGGCGTGCGTGGACGCCCTGGAAGAGGAAGTCAAGGAGGGCATGCAGGCCGAGAGCGGCGAAGAAGAGGAAGAGAGCGAATACGACGAGCACGTCTGGACCTCGCCAAAGAACGCCATCCGCATCTGCGAGGCGCTCTGCGAAGAGCTCTGCGCCGTTGACCCGGAAGGAGAGAGCCTTTACCGGGAGAATCTGCGCGCCTATTCCGCCGAGCTGGAGGAACTGGATGGGCGCTTCCGTGAAATCACGGAGAACGGGCGCTTTCGCACCGTGATCTTTGCCGACCGCTTCCCAGTGCGCTATTTCGTGGAGGAATACGGCCTGGAGTACTTCGCGGCCTTTCCCGGCTGCGCGGAGGAGACCGAGCCCTCGGCCAAGACCGTGGCCTTCCTGATCGACCGGGTGCGGGAGCAGGGGATTCCCGCGGTATTCTATATTGAGTTTTCCAACGAGAAGATGGCGGACGAGATCTGCGAGGACACGGGCTGCGAAAAGCTGCTGTTCCATTCCTGCCACAACGTCTCCGCGGACGAGCTGCGGGACGGCGTAAGCTACCTGGACCTGATGCGGCGCAATGCCGAGGCGCTGAAGGAGGCGCTGGGCTGATGGCGATTCTCGAATGTAAAGACCTCAGCTTCGGCTACGACGGCGAGACGGTGCTGGAGGGCGTGAACTTTTCCCTGAACGCGGGGGACTATCTCTGCATCGTGGGGGAAAACGGCTCCGGCAAATCCACACTGGTCAAGGGCCTTCTGGGCCTCAAGGCGCCGGAGAAGGGGAGCATCGTCTACGGCGAGGGCCTGCGCGGCACCGAGATCGGCTATCTGCCCCAGCAGACCCAGATCCAGCGGGACTTCCCGGCCAGCGTCCGGGAGGTGGTACTCTCCGGCTGTCTCAATTCTCTGGGTCGCAGGCTCCACTACAACGCCGCAGACCGTGCCCGCGCCGCCATGAATCTGGAGCGCATGGGCATTGAGGACATCGCGGACAAGAGCTATCAGGAGCTCTCCGGCGGGCAGCAGCAGCGTGTGCTGCTGGCCCGGGCGCTCTGCGCCACCAAGAAGCTGCTGCTGCTGGACGAGCCGGTCACCGGTCTGGACCCCATCGCCACGGGAGAGATGTACAATCTCATCAAGCTCGTTAACCTCTGTGACAACATCACGGTGGTCATGGTCTCCCATGACATCCACGCGGCGGTGCGCTACGCGACCCATATCCTGCATCTGGGGCATGAGCAGCTCTTCTTCGGCACGGCAGCCGCCTATAAGGAGAGCAGCCTGGCCCGGCGCTTTCTGGGAGGGGGCAGACTATGAACGAGCTTGTACAGATGCTGTCCTACCACTTCATGCAGCGGGCGCTGCTGGTGGGCGTGCTGGTGAGCCTGTGCGCGGCGCTCCTGGGCGTGTCGCTTGTCCTGAAGCGCTATTCCATGATCGGCGACGGGCTGAGCCATGTGGGCTTCGGGGCCCTCGCCATCGCCTCCGCGCTGCATCTGGCCCCGCTGGCCGTGGCGATCCCGGTGGTGATCGTGGCGGCGGTGCTGCTGCTGCGCCTGAGCGAGAACAGGCGCGTCAAGGGGGACGCGGCCATTGCCCTCATCTCCTCCAGCGCCCTGGCCATCGGCGTCATCAGTGTCTCGGTGACCACGGGCATGAACACCGAGGTTTCCAGCTACATGTTCGGCTCCATCCTCTCCCTGAGCCGGACCGACACGATCCTGAGCGTGATCCTCTCCGCGGCGGTGCTGGCGCTCTTTATCGCCTTCTATCCGCGGCTCTTCGCCGTGACCTTCGATGAGACCTTCAGCAAGGCCACCGGCACGAGGACGGAGGTTTACAACACGCTGCTCGCGGTGCTGACGGCGATCACCGTGGTGCTGGGCATGCGCATGATGGGCGCTCTGCTCATATCGAGCCTCATCATCTTCCCGGCGCTCTCGGCCATGCGTGTCTGCCGCAGCTTCCGATCGGTGATCCTCACGGCGGCCGGTATCTCCGTCTGCTGTTTTGTGATCGGCGCCGTGGCCTCCTATTTCCTGGAGACGCCCGCCGGCGCCAGCGTCGTGGCGGCCAATCTGCTGGCCTTCGGGGCCTTCTCTCTGGCGGGAAAAATGCGATAAAAACTGAAAAAACAATGCATAAGTCGGGCAATATTCCCGGATTATGCATTATTTTTGTGAATAATCTGGGTATAAATGAATAAACATCGACTTATATTAAAAAATATCGGATATTTTTTCAAAAATTGCTTGACAGGCGAATTCTCTTGTGCTATTATCACAAGCGTCCGAAGGACAATTTATTAAAACTGACGAATAGTGAGGGCAATAGTGATGAAAAAGATGAAAAAGGTTTTGTGCATCCTGCTGGCTCTGGGTATGATCGCTGCCCTCGCCGCCTGCGGTTCCGCACCGAAAGAAAACCAGGCTCTGAACGAGATCAAAAAGAGCGGCGTTCTGACCGTCGCCCTGTCTCCCGACTTCAGCCCCATGGAGTTTGTGGACTCCTCCAAGGAAGGCCAGGAATCCTATGTCGGCTTTGACGTGAGCCTTGCCAAGTACCTGGCCGAAGAGCTGGGCGTGAAGCTGGAGATCCAGGCCATGAGCTTTGACGCCTGCCAGACGGCCGTCTCCTCCGGCAGCATCCCCGTCTCCATCTCCGGTTACAGCTGGACCGAGACCCGTGCCGAGAACTATGAGCTGTCCGACTACTACTACGCCGGCGACAACGAGACCGAGCAGGTCATCCTGATCCGCGCCGAGGATGCGGAGAAGTACACCAAGCCCGAGGACTTTGACGGCATCTCCGTGGGCGCCCAGAACGCCTCCCTGCAGATGGATCTGGTCACCTCTCAGCTGCCCAACGCGAAGGCCGTCACCATCGGTGAGATCGGCGTCGGCGTCATGGAGCTGGAGTCCGGCAACATCGAAGCGCTGGCCGTGGCCGACGGCAACGGCACCCAGATCATCGCCAATCACCCCGGTCTTGTCAAGTGCAGCTGGGAGTTCGAGGTCGCCGAGGAGTTTGAGGCCAACGTCGTCCTGATCCACAAGGGCGAGAAGGATCTGCTGGACGCGATCAACGCGGCTCTTGCCAAGGCTTATGCGGAAGGGTACTACGATCCCTGGTATCAGGAGGCTCTGGAGATCGCCGAGAGCGCCAGCGCCATTGAGGTCACCGTCGCGGACTAAGCCTCTGCCGTAAGCGAGCAAACATAAACGGGGCGCTCCTCCGGGAGCGCCCCGATACCTGTAAGGAGCACATATGGATTTTGCAACCATCGGTCAAAACATCGTAAAGCTTACGATCAAATACTGGGATAAATTTCTGATCACAGGCCTGGGTTACTCCCTGTCCTTGGCGGCCATCACGGTGCTGGTCGGCGCGGTGCTGGGCTCTCTGATCGCGCTGCTGCGTATGTCGAAGATCCCGCCCTTCCGCTGGATCGCCGCGATCTATACCGAGATCATCCGCGGCACCCCCATGCTGCTGCAGCTCTATCTGTTCTATTTTGCCCTGCCGCAGCTTATTCCCTTCCTCAACCGCAAGCAGTACCTCTGCGTGGCCATCGCTCTGATCTGCAACAGCGCGGCCTACGTGTCGGAGATTATCCGCTCCGGCATCCAGGCCGTGGATATCGGCCAGACGGAGGCCGCCAGAAGCTTAGGTCTCAGTCAGCGGCAAACCATGACAGAGATCATCCTGCCCCAGGCCATCAAGAACATTCTGCCGGCGCTGGGCAACGAGTTTATCATGATCGTGAAGGACACCTCCCTGGCCTCCACCTTCTTCATCGGCGACCTGATGACCCAGTGCCTGCTCATCAAGGGCACCACCTATCTGACGATGGAGCCGCTCATCATGGTGGCTGTGGTCTACTTTGCGGTCACCTTTATCCTTACCAAGCTCCTGGGCGTATTTGAGAGGAGGCTTCGCCGTGGCGACATCCGATAAGCTGATTGAGGTCAAAAACCTGAAAAAATACTATAACGGCGAAGAGATCAAGGCTCTGGACGGCGTGAGCGTGGACATCAACAAGGGCGATGTGATGGTCATCATCGGCCCCTCCGGCTCCGGCAAATCCACCTTCCTGCGCTCGCTGAACCTGCTGGAGGTGCCTACCTCGGGCGAGATCATTTTCGAGGGTGTGGACATCACCAAGAAAAAAGGTCCGGACGGCAAGAAGCTGAACATCGACCTGCACCGGCAGAAGATGGGCATGGTCTTCCAGCACTTCAATCTCTTCCCCCACAAGACGATCCTGCAGAACATGACCCTGGCCCCGATGAAGGTCAAGGGCGTTTCACAGGCGGAGGCTGAAGCCAAGGCGCTGGAGCTGCTGGACCGCGTCGGCCTTAAGGACCGCGCGGGCGCCTATCCCATCCAGCTCTCCGGTGGTCAGAAGCAGCGCGTGGCTATCGTCCGCGCTCTGGCCATGGAGCCGGACGTGATGCTCTTTGACGAGCCCACCTCCGCACTGGACCCGGAGATGGTCGGCGAGGTACTGGACGTG
>CAMKAP010000021.1 GCA_946410505.1 uncultured Clostridia bacterium | reverse complement strand
AGCCTTCTTTTTGAAAGCTCATTTTCGATGATTTTTAGCTTAATGACATTGGTGCAAACACTGGTCGATCCTTTTATTTCTTTTCCCGATCCCGCGCGAGGGAAAAGAAATGCACGCGAATCTGCCCAGCAGCTCTGCGGCGTGTGGTACCGGTCTTCCGCCCGTTTGGCGGGGTTCTTGTCGATGGATTCCCAGATTTCCAGATGGTCCTTTTCTCCGCGGATTACATGCTCGTGATACCCGCGCCGGAAGACCTCCATTCCCGGGCGCTTCTCATGGAGCCGCTTGCTGCTGTTCATTTTCAGATAACCAACCGCTTTGGACAGAAGCGAGCGTGTTTCTCCTTCCCGTAGGGGCGCTTCACGAAGCGCCCGCCCGGCCTCGATTCGCAGGATCAAATGAATATGCTTCGGCATGATCACGTAATGATCTGCCGTCAGATTTGAATACCGCGCCGGAAGAAATGAAATGACCTCATCAACAACCCGGCCGATCTCTGTAAGACGTACAGAGACAGCGGGCGCTTCGTGAAGCGCCCCTACGGCAATCTCTGAGAAGATGCAGCGTCTGCCCCGGGTGCAGAGCGTGACGAAAGAGAAGTCGGGCCGGAACAATCGAAATCCGGCAGGCGGAGCCGTTTTCGCTTGGGCAGATTCACGGAAGCACCTCCGTCCCTCGATGCAGGGGCCGGCCCCCCGATGGCCCGTATTCATTATATCACAGCACCCTGAAGATGACGAAGGATGATTGTTCTGTTTGCAATGCGGATATTGCGAAATACTATGACAGGGTCAGCCCTCTGGCGCAGATTCAGAAGCCGCGGGAGACGAATAAAATCTAACATCTCGGAACATTTATCGAACATCTTTTAACAACTTATAGCGTGATGGAGAGATTTTACGCATCTCTCCATTTATTTATTTCGCTGATTATTGCGTTTTTTGGTGTCTGTTTATGATAGTAATACCAATGACGAAATAAGTGAGGATTGTATTAGAATGGGCGGTATGATAAAATACTTCTATCATAAGATAGTAAAGGACTGATGAATGTGCAGTATCTAATAATCATTGCCGCAATAATTCTTGTTGTTCTTGTTGTAGTGTTTTCAAAGAAAAAGAGCCCTGGTGAGAGCCGTGGTGCTACTCTGGACGCTATCTTGAAGGACTCTTATCCCAATCGCACATACAAGGAAATTATCGAATTAGCGTTTCACAACGCAAAGGAATTACTTGAATCCTTACCTCGCTACCGAGGAAACGATATTGAAATACTCGCGTTTCTTTCAAGAATTGGAAATGTAACAGTTCAGTGGGTCGGTGGAGATATTTACAAATACAAAACCGAAGTTGATGAGTTTGTTGATTCAGTAATCTCAAAAGAAGAGAAAAAACTATATTTAAAGCGTGAAGGTTTCTACTGGGATATTTCCTATGGCGGGAAAATTGCTGGACTATGGGCAACATCAGATATTCCTCCATCTATTCAGTCTGTTCCAATGCTCCGCTGCGCTGTCGCTTTTGGAGATTGTGTTACAAATCCTGATATGATTAACGATTATGAAGACGCCCCACTGATTATAGATGGAATTGATGAGGTCGTTGAATTTCAACAGCGCTTTATGAATGATTTCTTTCGGTTTGTTCATACATACTGCGTTATGCTAGCTGGGAAAGAATTTGATCCACCAATATTAAATGAGTATGAATAATTCTTCGGTGTTATCTCTTCCGACAGCCCGATATACGGATCCGCCGTCGTTCTGCTGATGCCGCAGAGCGGGCGCTTCGTGAAGCGCCCCTACAATGGCAGATTGCCCCGCACGGGCAGCCGCCCGCAGGAGGCGCCCGGTTTTTTTCTGCACGCACATCGGGCAGAACGGAGATTGTTTTTTGCGAAAAGCCTGATATACTTGAAAACGGAAAGCGAGGCCGGCCTGCACAAGGACCTGTGCGGATGACCGCGGCGGGCTTTCCGGAGGTGCGGGATGCGGTATACAAATGCACAGGTGTTTACCCCGGAGGGCTTCGTTCACGGGGGCTTTCGCGTGGAAAACGGCCGCTTTGCCGAGGTCTTTGCGGGCCGGAGCGCGGAAGGGATCGACCTACACGGCGCGCTTGTGATCCCGGGCCTCGTGGATATCCATACCCACGGCGCCATGGGGGCGGACTTCTCCGACGGTGATGCGGAGGGACTCCGGCGTATGGCGGCCCATCTGGCCCGCTGCGGTGTGACGAGCTTTGCGCCCACCTCCGTGACGCTGCCCTATGAGGCGCTCGCTGCTGCCTTTCAGACGGCGGTGCGGCTGCATGCCGCGCGTCCGGCGGGCGGCGCCCGGGTCATGGGCATCCATATGGAGGGCCCCTACTTCTCCCAAAAGAAGAAGGGCGCGCAGAACGCCGCGTATCTCCGCCTGCCGGACTTCGAGGGCTTCCGCGCGCTCTGCGAGAGCTGCGGCGGTCTGCTGCGCATCGTGGACGCGGCGCCGGAGCTGGCGGGCGCGGCCGCCTTTGCCGCGCGCGCCGGGGCGATCTGCACCGTGTCGGCCGCGCACACGGACGCTTCTTATGAGGAGGCGGCGGCTTTCTTTGCGGCGGGCGCACGCCACCTGACCCACCTGTATAACGCCATGCCGCCGATCCACCACCGCAGGCCCGGCGTGATCGGCGCCGCCTCCGAGCGCGAGGACGTGACGGCGGAGCTTATCTGCGACGGGCTGCACGTCCACCCGGCCGCCGTACGCATGGCCTTTCGCCTCTTCCCGGGCAGGATCTGCCTGGTCTCCGACGCGCTGCGCTGCTGCGGCATGCCGGACGGCGCATACGAGCTGGGCGGCCAGCGGGTCTTTCTCGCGGGCGGCGTGGCCCGGCTCGCGGACGGAACGATCGCGGGCGCGGCCTCGGACCTCTATGCCGACATGAAAAACGCCGTCGCCTTCGGCGTCGGGAGGGAGGAGGCGATCCTCTCCGCCACGATCCGCCCCGCGCGGGTGCTGGGCTGCGCAGAGCAGGTCGGCTCGATCGAGGCGGGCAAGCTGGCCGACTTTGTCGTCTGCGACGAGGCGCTCAACGCGAGCGAGGTCTACATCGGCGGCAAGCTGGTCTGAGCTGCCGGGGCAGAATACCGGGGGAAAACACTTGACAGGACGCCGCGTCTGCGGTATAACATAGTCATACAGTAGGAATTAAGCAGGGAGACACAACAAATGGCTCAGACGCTTTGTAACTGCATGAAGTGTTGTGACGTGCGCTGTGAGATGCGCATACGATTTGTTGTACCCATTTGTGTTCTCCCGTGATGTTGTTTTCACTGCCGGGGAGTCCGATGGGCTCCCCGGCTTTTGCTTTTTATGGAAATATTGGAAACAAGGAGGCCTCTGCCATGTTTGCTCCGGGCGGGCGATGTTGAAGCTGACAGAGAAGCGTATATCTTATTAAATAATTAGATGTAATCTGTCAGGAGGAACAAAAAATGTCTCATATCTATACATCCGCAGACCAGCTCATCGGGAAGACCCCGCTGCTGGAGCTGACGCATCTGGAAAAGGAAGAGGGCCTGCAGGCCAGGATCCTCGCCAAGCTCGAATACTTCAACCCCGCCGGCTCCGTGAAGGACCGCGTCGCCAAAGCCATGATCGACGACGCCGAAGAAAAGGGCCTTCTGAAGGAGGGCTCCGTGATCATCGAGCCCACCTCCGGCAACACCGGCATCGGGCTTGCCTCCGTTGCCGCCGCCCGCGGCTACCGGATCATCATCGTCATGCCCGAGACCATGAGCCTGGAGCGCCGCCAGCTGATGAAGGCCTACGGCGCCGAGCTTGTGCTCACCGAGGGGGCCAAGGGCATGAAGGGGGCCATCGCCAAAGCCGAGGAGCTGGCGCAGGAGATCCCCAACGCCTTTATCCCCGGCCAGTTTGTCAACCCCGCGAACCCCGCCGTCCACCGCGCGACCACCGGCCCGGAGATCTGGGCCGACACCGACGGCGAAGTGGACATCTTCGTGGCGGGCGTGGGCACCGGCGGCACGATCACGGGCGTGGGCGAATACCTGAAGGCGCAGAAGCCCGAAGTTAAAATCGTCGCGGTGGAGCCCGCCGGGTCTCCGGTCCTCTCCAAAGGGACCGCCGGCGCCCACAAGATCCAGGGCATCGGCGCGGGCTTCGTGCCGGAGGTGCTGAATACCGCCGTCTACGACGAGGTGATCCCCGTGGAGAACGAGGACGCCTTTGCCGCAGGGAGAAAGCTCGGACGGAGTGAGGGCGTGCTGGTCGGGATCTCCTCCGGCGCCGCGCTTTGGGCCGCCATGGAGCTTGCCAGGCGCCCGGAAAACAAGGGCAAGACCATCGTCGCCCTGCTGCCGGACACCGGCGACCGCTATCTGTCCACCGCCCTCTTTGCCGACTGATATGGAAAAGACGATTCTTGAACTCGTGCGCGGCACGGCCCGCGCGCTGGAACAGGCAGAGCGTGCAAAGGCGATGCCCGCCCCCGATTACCGGGGCCTGCGCCGGCAGGTCGAGCGCTTCACCGACGGGATGATCGACGTGCTCTTCCCCCGCTTCGCGCCTTTGCCCGTCTCCCGGGAGGAGGGGCTGGAGGAGGCGGCGGAGCTGCTGGAGGCCATGCTGGCGCGCATCCCCGACGCCCCGCGGGCGGAGACGCTGATCCCCGCGCTGCTGGAGCGCCTGCCGGAGGTGCGTCGGCAGCTGGAGACCGATCTGCTGGCGGCTTATCAGGGGGACCCGGCAGCCAAGAGCGTTGATGAGGTCATCCTCTGCTACCCGGCCTACACGGCCATCAGCACCTACCGTCTGGCCCATGTGCTCTATGGGCAGGGCGTGCCTCTGCTGCCCCGGATGATGACGGAGTATGCCCACCGCATGACCGGGATCGACATTCATCCCGGCGCTTCCATCGGCGACTCCTTCTTTATCGACCACGGCACCGGCGTGGTCATCGGCGAGACCACGACCATCGGCCGCGGCGTCAAGCTCTACCAGCATGTGACGCTGGGGGCCAAGAGCTTTGAGGTCGGCCAGGACGGCAGCCTGGTCAAGGGAATCAAGCGGCACCCCGACATCGGGGACCGGGTCGTCATCTATTCGGGCGCCACAATTCTGGGCGGCGAGACGCAGATCGGCAATGACTGCGTCATCGGCGGCAGCGTCTGGCTGACCCACTCCGTCCCCGCGGGGAAGATGGTCCTGGCCCGAACGGCTGTGATGGATTCGACGCTGACCCGGGACATCATGCAGCATTCGTTTCTGGACTGCTCCATGCTGTAAGAAGGAACTATATAAAGGAAAAAGCCTTGAAATCGATAGATTTCAAGGCTTTTTCAGCATGAAATTCACGTTGAAGACCTGGTTTTCCGCAGAGATCAGCATTTCTCCGCCGTATTTTTTCAGTGACAGGCTCACGCTCTTCATGCCGAAGCCGTGGTTTTCCGCGTCGCTCTTGGTGGTTTTCGGGAAGGCGCCCTGAAAGCGCAGGTCGTTTTCATAGGTGTTGAACATGTGAAAATACAACAGCTGCCCCACGGGATTCATCTTCAGCGAGAGGATGCGGTTTTCCGGGTCGCGGACGGCCGCAGCGGCCGTGATGGCGTTGTCCAGCAGGTTTCCGAAGATGGCATAGAGGTCGATGGTATCGAGAAAGGCCAGTTCCCTGCCGTCCACCAGGCAGGAGAAGCGGATCCCGGCCTCGCGGCAGCGGACGGCGGCGTCGGTGAGGATCACGTCCAGGGTGCCGTTGCCGGAGTTTACGAACTGCTCGTACTCGTTCAGCTCGCGGCGGATCTCCTCCATGGCGCTGCGGTCATAGAGGGCGCCTGCCTCCATACGGCTCAGCTGCTTTTTCAGATCGTGGGCCCGGATGTTCACCCGGTCAATGAGCTCCTTCTGCAGCTCGTAGCGCTCCTTCTGCCGCAGATTGCTCTGCCGGATGCTCTCGACCTCCAGGCGCACGACTTTGGTGTGCTGCGCGCTGATGAGCATGAAATAGGCGGCAAGGACAATCAGGACGGAATAGATGCGAAAATAGAGGATATTCTGCGGCTCCTGCGGCAGCGAGGTGATCAGCAGGTTCATCACCGTCAGCGGAACGGGCAGCAGAAGGCCCACCACCAGGATCGAGGTGCAGCCGCGCAGGGAGATCAGATTGTGAAAAACTCTGCTCAGCACCAGACGCATGGTCAGATAGGCGATGAAATAGACGAAAAACACCGCGAGCGTGACGGCGGGAGCGCTGTGATTTACGGGATGGCCGGTCATCTCCAGCAGGGTGAAGACAATGGAGGACAGAGAGTAGAGCAGATGCTGCCAGAGCTGGCCGATGGCCGTCACATAGGCGGCCTCGTAGATGCTCCCCTCACAGCAGACGACCAGAGTCAGCCCGATCCCCAGGTATATGGCGTAATAATACAGCGCGTGACCGGGCAGCGTGCCCGGCCCCCTCTCGGGGATGAGCAGGACCGTCAGGATCAAAAGCAGGAGAGCCGCTGCGGAGCAGCATAGGCGCAGCGCGGCCCTGTCTCGCCGGAGAGGGAGCAGATTCACGCTCAACACGGCAAAAAGCATGGCGAAGGCCGGAGCACAGCGGGAAAAGGCGTGCAGAAAGCAGCTCATACCTGCCCTCCGTTATACAGCAGCAGGGCGTTCACAAGCTCCTTGCGGCGCCGGCGGCTGATGGGGATCGCGTCCGCACCGAGATAGATCATCGTGCTGTCGATCCCCGTCACATATTTCAGGTTGACCAGAGAAAAACGGGCGCACTGGACGAAATAATAGGGCGCCAGCTCCTCTGCCGCGGCGGCGATGGCGCCGGAGACGCGGAAATCTCCCTCCGTGGTGTGGTAGATCAGCGAGTGCCCGTAGACCTCCACGTAGCGGATGCTGTCGGTGCTCAGCCAGCGATAGTCCCCGTCGGCGGAGATCCGCACCCTGCCGGAGCGGCGGGAGGCAAGATAATTGAGCGCCTTCTGCAGCTTCTTCTCCAGCACTGCGTACTCCGCGGGCTTGAGGAGATAGTCCATGGCGTCCACCGAATAGCCTTCCACGGCGTACCTGGCGATGCGGGAGACGAAGATCAGGACCGTGTCTCTGTCCCGCTGGCGGATGCTGCGGGCTATGTCGAGGCCGTTTGACCAGCGCATCTCCACATCGAGAAAGATCAGATCAAAAGTGCCGTCATAGCGGTAGAGCAGCTCCTCTCCGTCAGAAAAGGCGAAAAGGGCGCAATCCTCCGCTCTCTCGTCAAAAAAGCGGCGGATGCAGTCTTTCAGGCGGCCAAGATCCTCCGCATCGTCATCCACAATGGCAATTCGCAGCATGTTCCCTGCTCCTGTTTCTTTATAATGATCATCGGATGGCGAAATCAATCGATGATTCGATTGATTTCGCTGCCAAACGACAAGTTTGGCAGCGAATGATTATCAAAATCATTCGCCCGATGCTCATTGCAATGAATATATGGCAAAACAGCCAGGCTGTTTTGCTGCGCAGCAAAGCTGCGCGGCGAAAAGCTTTTTCGCTTTTCGCCATCCTATCATCATTATCATGCCGCGGGCGCGGCGGAAAACACAGAAAACCGGTTTATATCGCCATAATCAGTATAGCACAATTATCATCAAAGTGGAATGGCATGGAAAAAGAAAAAGCCGTTTGCGCCTTTTGAGCGTCCGTTCGCGCAGGGCTGACGCTTTGTGCGCCCGAATACTGATAAAATCGAATCATCCACCTGCAAAGGATTCCCGAAACAATCAACGAGGAGGGTAAACATGGCAAAGAAAGGCATCTGGCGTGGTCTTGCGACGATCATGGCATCTCTGATGATGTTCTCCTTCGCCGCACAGGCCACCACCAACAGCTGGGCAAACAAAGTCAACAGCATGCTCGGCACCAGCAACTATGAAATCGTCGTCGAGGACAGCGACGGCAACGACACCGGCACCTATTTCGCTTCCGACTATGCGTCCCTGAAGGACATGGTCGCAGCGCAGACCGAGTTCGGCGCGGAAGTCGCCTCCGAAGGCGTCGTCCTGCTGAAGAACAACGGCGCTCTCCCCCTGGACAAGGGCAGCGAAAGCGTCACCCTCTGGGGTATGCACACCGATAACCCCATTCTGGGCGGCATGATGGGCTCCACGGCCTTCGTCAACTGGGACGCCGGCCAGCCCATGTACGGTCTGAAGGAAGCCCTGCCCGCCCGCGGCTTCACCGTGAACCAGGACTTCGTCAAGCTGTATGCGGATCCTTCCATGGATCCCTACCGCATGGTGGCCCTGTTCTTCGGCATGCCCATCCCGGGCCACATCCTGACCCCGGTGTTCACCACCATGAACGAGAACTTCTCCACCTACAACGTGGGTGAGGCCCCCGCTTCCGTCTACTCCGACGAGCTTCTGGCCACCGCGGACGGAACGGCCGCCCTTGTTCTCATCACCCGCGACAGCTCCGAGGCTGCGGACTACCATCCCGACATGGTCTCTGCCGTCGATACCGACAGCTTTGACCGCCCTCTGGGCCTGTCTCAGAACGAGCGCGACATGATCGCGCTGGCCAAGGAGCACAGCAGCAAGGTCATCGTCCTCATCAACAGCTCCAGCGCCATGGAGATCGAAGAGCTCAAGCAGGATGCCGACGTGGACGCCGTCCTCTGGATCGGCGATCCGGGCGTGAACGGCTGCCTCGGCATTGCCGACGTGCTGGCCGGTGACGTGGCTCCCTCCGGCAAGCTGACCGACACCTATGCCGTCAGCTCCGTCTCTTCCCCCGCCATGGTGAACTTCGGCGTTTACCTCTACACGAAGAACTCCTACAACGACAGCAGCATCTCCTACGATGACTGCGGCGACGCCTATCTGGTGGAGTCCGAGGGCATCTACCAGGGCTATAAGTACTACGAGACCCGTTACGAGGACGCCGTCCTCGGCCAGGGCAAGGCGGACGACGCCGCCGGCTCCATCTCCGGCAGCTGGAACTACGCCGCCGAGGTTTCCTACCCCTTCGGCTACGGCCTGTCCTACACCACCTTCGAGCAGGAGCTTGAGAGCGTGGACTTCAACATCGGCGGCGAGAGCAAGGCCGTTGTGAAGGTCACCAACACCGGCGATGTTGCCGGCAAGGACGTGGTCGAGCTCTACGTGCAGGCCCCCTACACCTCCGGCGGTCTGGAGAAAGCCGCGCTGCAGCTCATCGGCTTCGGCAAGACCCAGGTCCTGGAGCCCGGCGCTTCCGAGACTGTGACCGTTGATTTCGACGCCAAGTATGTCGCCAGCTATGACGAGACCGCCGTCAAGGCCGACGGCACCGAAGGCGCATGGGTCCTGGATGCCGGCGACTACTACTTCGCTATCGGCAACGGCGCCCACGAAGCCATCAACAACATCCTGTCCGCCAAGGGCGCCGACGCGGAGAGCCTGGCCGTCATCAACGAGGGCGAGAGCTTTGACGCCGCCCGCGCCAAGTCCGTCAACGTTGCCGCCAGGGATATCGAGACCTATTCCGAGAACGTGCAGAACGCTCTGCAGGATATGGACATCAACAAGCTCATCCCCGGCACCGTCGAGTACTTCACCCGCTCCGACTGGTCCAAGGGCTGGACTCCCGTCACCGAGCTGGAGCCCACCGCCGAGATGCGCATCGACCTCTCCAACACCCGCAACGCCCTCACCGAGAACGGCGACGGTGTCACCTGGGGCGCTGACAGCGGTCTGTCTCTGGTGAACTTCATCGAGACCGACGAGGACGGCCGCTACGTGGGCGTCGTGGATTACGACGATCCTCTGTGGCAGCAGCTCGTCGAGCAGCTCAGCCTGGATGAGGCCATCAACTACATTGAGAACGCCGGCAACGGCATCAACAAGATCGACTCCGTCGGCGTCCAGCCCCACGGCATTCAGGACGGCCCCACCGGCTTTGCCAATGACCAGGTCGCCGCGTACTACATTAAGTGGGTCGGCGGAAACGCCAAGGAAGCCACCTACGTCTCCGAGACCGACGAGTGCGCGGGCTACACCATGAACGTCTTCCCGACCGAGCCCGTCGTAGGCGCCTCCTTCAACCAGGAGCTGGTCCGGCGCGAGGGCAGAATGTACGGCGAGGAGAGCCTCTGGGCCAACATCCCCGGCACCCTGGCCCCCGGCGTGAACCTGCACCGCGTCCCCTACTGCGCCCGCAACCATGAGTACTACTCCGAGGATCCCATGGTCACCAACCTGATGGCCACCGCGTTCTGCCTCGGCGGCACCGAGAAGGGTCTCATGACCGAGCCCAAGCACCTGGCCTTCAACAACCAGGAGACCAACCGCTCCGGCGCCTCCACCTTCATGACCGAGCAGGCCGCCCGTGAGAATGAACTGCGCTGCTTTGAGGGCCCCCTGTCCTCCAACGCCGCCATGGGCGTCATGACCGCCTACAACCGCGCCGGCGCCGTGTACGTCAGCGCCCACAAGGGTCTGCTGCAGCAGATCGTCCGCAACGAGTGGGGCTACAAGGGCTGGATCGTCACCGATATGGCCGCCGCCCCCAACTACATGAGCTGGCTTGACAGCATCACCGCCGGCACCTCCGGCATGCTGACCACCAACACCACCACCGCCTCCGGCAAGTTCGGCTCCATGGATGCAAGCAAATCCAAGATCCTCAAGGACACCGCTTTCCAGGAGCAGATGCAGATGGCGATGAAGTCTTACCTGTACTCCATCGCCCGCTCCAACGCCATGAACGGCGTCACCGAGAACACCAGGGTCAACTATGTGCTGACCTGGTGGCAGAAGGCCATCATCGCCGCTGAGGTCGTGACCGGTGTTCTGGCCTGCGGTTTTGTGGTCCTCGACATCGTGGACTCGAAGAAAAAATCCAAGAAGGGGTGATCAACGTGAAGAAAACTGTTTCCTTTACCCTTGCCATTCTCGGCACGGTCGCCGCGGCCGCCGCGCTGCTGCTCTACCTCAAGTCCGGCCCGACCATGAGCTACGTGATCGCCATGAACGTGATCGCCATCGCCGCCGGCGTGGTCTACCTTGCCACTTACGGCAAGCTGGGCAGCCAGGCCTGGCACCCCTACCTGCTCTCCGTCGCCGCCGTCCTGGTGCTGGGCGCCGTGGGCTACAGCCTCGTCGTTGAGGTCGAAGCTCTGGGCTATCTCATCAGCGGTCTGCGCCAGTGGTCCGATGTGGCAGTCTGGGCCTACTTCGCCATTGTCGGCGTCGTGTCCTGGCTTCTGCTGCTGGTGGCCTCCTTCGTGAAGACCCCTGCGAAAGCCTGATTTCCGCCAAATTCCATAAAACCCGGCGCCGTCTGCTTTTGCAGACGGCGCCCTTTCTGTCCCTTCCTCCGACTTGCATTTTGACAAAAGGGAGGTATAATAGGGAAACAATCCTGCAGGGAGGAACACAATGGAAAACTACAGCGTGTGTCTCATCAATGACTCTTTTCCGCCGGCCATCGACGGGGTGGCCAACGCGGTCACCAACTACGCCGCCATCATCGCCAGGGACTATGGGAAGCCCACCGTGGTGACCCCCTATTATCCCGAGGCGGACGACTCGGCCTATCCTTTCCCGGTGGTGCGCTATCCCAGCGTGGACATGACCAAGTTCGTGGGCTACCGGGCGGGCATGCCCTTCTCCGCCGAGATGATGCAGAAGCTGGAGAGTACCGGCTTCGACATCATCCACACCCACTGCCCCATTACCTCCACCATGGTGGCCCGCTCACTCCGGGATCGGATCGACGTGCCGGTGGTTTTCACCTATCACACCAAGTTTGACATCGACATTGCCAACGCCGTGCGCTCCCGGCTTCTGCAGGAGGGGGCGGCGAAACTGCTGGTGCAGAACATCGCCGCCTGCGACGAGGTCTGGACCGTATCCGAGGGCGCCGGGGACAACCTGCGCAAGCTGGGCTACCAGGGCGAATACCGCGTGATGCCCAACGGCGTGGACTTTCCCCAGGGCCGCGTGGACGAGGACCTGGTGGCTGAGGTCACGGCGGGCTTCGATCTGCCGGCGGGGCTGCCGGTGTTCCTGTTCGTGGGCCGCATGATGTGGTATAAGGGTATCCGCATCATTCTGGACGCACTGAAAACTCTTGCGGATGCCGGGAGGGACTTCCGCATGGTGTTTGTGGGCGGCGGCAACGACAAGGACGAGATCGTCGCCTATACGGAGTCTCTGGGGCTCACGGGCAAGGTGCTCTTCTGCGAGCCGATCCGGGACCGGGAGCGCATCCGCGCCTGGTATTGCCGGGCCGACCTCTTTCTCTTCCCCTCCACCTTCGACACCAACGGCCTTGTGGTGCGCGAGGCGGCGGCCTGCGCGCTGGGGAGCGTCCTCGTGGCGGGAAGCTGCGCGGCCGAGGATGTGCGGGACGGCGAGAGCGGCTTTCTCATCGAGGAAAACGCGGCCTCCCTGGCGGCAAAACTGGAGACACTGCTGGATGAGCCGGAGAGCATGCGCCGCGTGGGCGAGGGTGCCCAGCGGGAGATCTACATCTCCTGGGACAGCGCCGTGAAAAACGCCTGTGAGCGCTACGGCGTTGTGATCGAAAACTACCGCCTGGGCCGCTATCCCAGGCACGAGGGCTTCACGGACGAGTTTTTCCACGGCATGGCGGAGCTGATGGACGTGATGAACCGCCGCCGCGAGGTGCAGCAGCAGCTCCTGGCGGTCACACAACTCCAAAAGCTGGTGGAGCGCCGCCGCGAGCTGCAGCGCCAGCTTCTCGGCAGTGTCCAGAACAATGTGGAGGAGCTGCGTGCGGAACTGACAGAGGAAGGCCGCCGCATCAGCGAGCAGCTGAGTGACTTCTATCGCCACATCGACCGCTTCTATTGAACCTTGACGCTGCAGCGAGCAGCATGTTTTTCCAATCAATAAAAAGGACAGCGTAAGCTGTCCTTTTTCTGTACCTGTTGCTGGCGGCTGCGGTTATCGCCGGTTGCTGCGCCGCCAGATCTTCTGCTCCTCCGCTGCGCGGATCAGCTCCTCCCGGAAATCCGGGTGGGCGATGGAGATGATAGCTTCCGCCCGCTGCCAGGTGGGGAGCCCGGAGAGGTTCACCGCACCGTATTCGGTCACCAGCCAGGGAGTCTGGGCCCGGGGAGTGGTGATCACGTCGCCCCGGGAGAAGTGCGCCAGCACATTGGAGTGCAGCCGCCCCGCCCGGTCCGTGAAGGTGGAGGGTGCGGCCAGAAAGGCCATACCGTGGCCCGCCTCATAGGCGCCGGTCACAAAATCCAGCTGTCCGCCGGTGCCGCTGATCTGCCGCAGGCCGGCCGTCTCGGAACAGACCTGGCCGTAGAGATCGCAGGCGATGCAGCCGTTGATGGATACAAAGCTGTCAAACTGCCGGATGACCGCCGGGTCGTTGATGTAGCGCATGGGCGCCGAGAGGATGCCCAGATTGTGGTCCAGGAAATCGTAGAGCTCCCGGGAGCCGTTGCAGATGCCGAAGACGCCCTTGCCCCGGTTGAGCTCTTTTTTCGCGTTGGTGATCTTGCCCGCCCGGTAGAGGTTCAGGTAACCGTCGCTCATGAGCTCGGTATGCATGCCCAGATCCTTCAGGTCGGATTCGGCGATGAGGCTGCCCAGGGCGTTGGGCATGCCGCCGATGCCCAGCTGCAGGGTGATTCCGTCGCGCATATGGGGGAAGATGTTCGCGGCGATCTGCCGGTCGATGTCGCTGACCTGAACCGGCGCGGGATGGACGAAGGGCTCATCGTTCTCCACAATGGCGTCCACCCTTGAGACGTGGATGCAGTCGGCCTCCAGCCCCGGGACCCAGGGCATGTGGGGATTGACCTCTACGATCACGGTATCTGCCGCGTCAATGAGCTCCTGCTGGGCGCAGTTGGTGAGACCGTAGCTGAAATAGCCGTGCCTGTCCATGGGAGCGACCGTGACCATCGCCACGTTCACCGGCGCAAGGCCACGCTCATAGTAGCTGCCGCAGTGCCGGAAGAGCATGGGCGAAAAGTAGGCCCGCCCGGCGTCCAGATACTTCCGGTCCAGACCCGAGCAGTGCCAGACGTTGTAGGTGAAGCTCTCACCCTCCGGGTCCTGCTCCACCACCTGCACCGGCCGCATGGAGATGGCGTGGCGCAGCTTCACGTCCCGCAGCTCGCCCCGTCGGGCGGCCAGCGCCCGGTCCAGCGCGGCGGGAAAGGACGAGCACTGGCTGTAATCCACCCAGTCCCCGCTTTTGACCAGCTTCACGGCCTCCTCGGCCGTGCGCAGCTTTGTTCTGTACTCCTCATGGATGTCCATGGCGTTCTCCTCCTTACATCCAAGTCCCGGATAAAATGGAGATGAAATCATAGGTTTTTGTCCATCTGCCCAGAGGCGGCAAGCTGCGGTTATCAAGACCCATTTCTCTTTCCTCTTGCGGAAAGAGAAACGGTTCTTGTACTCCAAAGAGAAAGGCCGCTTGTCAGAGCGGACGACACATGGTCTGATCACGGGTCGCCGCTAAAGCAGATACGCGTGGATGCTGCCCCCGCATACCGCTGCCGCTCAGTGGTACTTATGACGAAGGAAGCAGCCCGCTCCGTGCCGCGGCTCGCCGGGTGGCTTGCTTCGGGGCGTCGAGCCGCCGGAACGTGCTTTTGAACGCCCCGATTTGCACGCAATAGCGGCAGCGGACACCGGGGCGCACCCGGCATGCCAACAACAGGACGGCGGCGACCTGCGATGAGACCGTATGGTGCTCCTTCTGCCAAGCGCTCTTTTCTTTCTTACACCGGGCGCGGCGCTGTCTTTCTTTTCGCGCAAGCAGCGAAAAGAAAGATAGGGGGGCGCATTTACGCAGCTTCGGCTCTGCGAACAGGGCAGTAATGATTTAATGCTTTGTGATCTTACAGCTCATCTGAATAGCCGATGCGCGCAAGCTCGGCATCCTTTTTCCAGAGATAGCTCAGGCGCAGCTCCTCACCCCAGCGGATGCGCCGGAAATTGATCAGATGCCGCAGGAAGATCGGAACAGCGGGGATCAGCAGGGCCCCCGCCCCCAGCCAGAAGGCGGTACAGAGGCCGTAATAGACCGGCCAGATCACCGACATGCTCACCGTGACGATGGCCACGTAGTTGGTGATCAGGCCGATGGCCAGGGCCACGGCCAGCAGCACCAGCACGGCCTTCCAGTCATAGGCGATGATCACGCCGCCCAGGCAGGCAAGGCCTTTGCCGCCGTGAAAGCGCAGCCAGACCGGGAACATATGCCCCATGATCGCGCCGACGCCGCCGAGAATACCCGCCAGCCGGAGCTGCGGGAACAGCGCCGCGCTCAGCCACCAGGCGCAGGAGGCCTT
>CAMKAP010000020.1 GCA_946410505.1 uncultured Clostridia bacterium | reverse complement strand
TCATCCCCATCACGGCCCAGTGCACCGTCTTTGCCGAGTCTGAGGTCATCACCCTCGTCGGTGAAGGCAAGGCGACGGATGAGATCGCAGCCGGCATCGAGATGGCAGTTGCCAAGCGCTGCTTCGTCATGGCGAAGAAGGCCGGCGCCACCGACAGCATCACGCTGACGGGCGGCTGCGCGAAGAACGACGGTCTGAAAGAGGCCATTGAGCACGTGCTGAAGCTGAAGGTCATCAACCTGAAGACCGACCCCCAGCTGATGGGCGCTCTGGGCGCTGCCGAGTACGCGCGCCAGAAGAGCCTGGCCAAGAAGTAATTGCGAATGCATAGAGAAAGCCCCTGCGGAGGAATCCGCAGGGGCTTTTGCTATGCTCGGTTCATTCCACGCCGCTCGGCTTTTCGTAGGTGATGTAGCGCGAATAAATATATCCCTTCTGGTTGTCCACGGTGACAGCCGTCCAGTCACCGGTTTCGCCGGTGACCTTGACCTCCTTGCCGGTGTCGAAGGTGGCCATGATGAAGGCGCTGACGGAAGCGGACTTGCGCATACGCACCTCGGTGCCGTTGACCCAGGCGGTGATGGCGGTGGCATTGGGATCGTCCTGCTCTTCCTTCTCATCCACAACGACCTCCGGAATTTCTCCCAGGTACTGGAAAATGACATTGTCCGCGTTCTCGGAGAGACGCAGGTGCTGCCCCTCGTCCAGCGTGATCTCCTTGCTCTTGCTGGCAAGGACCGTTACGGTGCGGGTGCTCTCCTCTAAAAGAAGGTCCTGGATGTCCTCACTTTTCTCCTCGGGTACGTCATCACAGACCGTGACCTTCGCCGAAGCGACGTTGTTGTTGAGCACGCGATAAATGCCGATGGGCAGATGGAAGGCAATATACTGCTCCTCCTCGCCGTCGTCGTTGAGGGCGGTCCATTCCTCGCCGTATTCACCCGGCTCGTTCCAACTCAGGATGATGAAGGAGGGAGGGCCGTCATCCGCTTTTTTCACTCTGCCGCCGCCGGGCGTATGAGGCTTGATGACGCCGGCCAGAACAAAGAGCGCGGCGCCCAGCACGAGGACCTTCCATCCGTCCAGACCCATGCGGCGGAACAAGCGGCGAATGGGCCGTAGGGGAAGAAACACCAGGCCGGCGAGAAGAAACAGCAGACTTGCCCAGGAGGGAAGGAAAATCAGCGCGGCCACCACACTGATCAAAGCGGCGCCGTAGCCGATGAACTCCTCCGTGCTCAAATCCCAGAGACCCTCAAGACGGTCCCTTCTGCGGTGCTTTTTCCGGGGCGTCCGGCGGGGCTTCAGATGGATCAGGGGAAAGAGGCCTTTTTTGGCACTCTTTATCGGCACCTGCTCGGCAGTGGGAGCCGGCTCGTGTTCGGGCTCGGCCTCCTCTGCCGCTTCGGCGGGGCTATCGTTCTCAGGCGGGAGGGCCTCCTCTTCGGCCTCTCCGGGAGCGGCGGAATACTGCTGGCAGAGCTGCAGCAGAGAGTAGCGGAGCGCGGCGTCCTGTATAATCCCGGGCGCCTCTTCGGCCCGGATCTCAAGCGCCTCGGCGATCTGCGCCGGAGACTTGTCCGCAAGCTCCGGATGCTCCAGGGCCAGAAACGCGCGCACATCCACAAAAGAGAAGCTGCCGCCGAAGCCGTTTTCTTCCAGCATCGTGCGGACAAAGCCCAGCGCATCTTCGTCAGCGATGACCACGCCGTCAAGCAGGAGTTTTGCCAGGCTGCCCGCCATCTGCGGATAGCTGAGCCCTCGGGCAGCGTCTGCGTCGGTGATGCCTGTTTCCTCTGCGATCGCTGCAGGGATCGGCATGCCGGGATCAATGAGCGTACTGTTGCGGTTGACGATCTCGCCGTTTTCCACCCGCAGCATGCCAAGCTGGAAGATACGGTCGGAAGCGGGATCGGGACCGGTGCTGCGCAGGGCAAGCACCAGATAATCCCGCAGCCCGCCGATGGCCTGCCGGGAAGTCAGTTCATTATATCTGATCATGGCATACTCCTATGGAATCAACGATGTTTCGACCTTTTGCGTTTCAGGACTTTATTATATCGCGTCCCCCGCGGTGGGTCAACAAAAGAAATCTTAAAAAACGCGGCCCCCGGATAAGCCCGGGAGCCGCGGCTGTTTCAGCCTGAATATGCCTGAAAACTCTGCGTCTCAGCGCTTTTTCGCCTTCAGTTTGAAGATTGCCAGGTACAGAATCGCGCCGTAGGCGGCGGCCAAAGCCAGAACGATCCAGCTCATGGCAACGGACTTGGGCGCCATGCCGACCAGAATCAGCACCGGCGCACCCAGCACAATGCCAAAACTGCTGCCCACGATCAGATTGTTGGCGGCGGGGGTGGCGAGGTCCGGGTCGATTTCACGCAGCAGCAGCACACCGGAACTGATGGTGCCGGTCATCATGCCGTACATGGAGATCAGACCTTCGTAATAGTAGTCGGAATAGACCTTTCTGCAGACGATGGCCAGATGGATCCAGGTCAGAATACCGCCGGCTGCGGCCAGCAGCAGGAAGGGGAGCCAGAGGCCGCGGATGTCCTCCAAATTGATGGAGCCGATGCCGGCCACGATCATAATATCGAAGAAAAAGCCGGAGATGCGGTTGAGCAGGTAGTTGTTCTGATACTGGCGCAGGATGACGCCGGTTTTGCGGCCCTTCTGCAGCAGGGCGCGAAGGAGCATGGCAAAGGCCGCGCCGATGATGAAGTTGAAACCCCAGATCAGGGTGTTGACCGTGGCGGCGAGGCCGGGGGAGAGGGCTGCAATGCCGGAGGTCAGGCCCCGGGCGGCGAGATAGGTGACCAGATACACCAGCAGCACCAAGGCGGCCTGCACGGACAGCTTGTCGATGGAGTCGGAGATGGGGATCTCGTCGCGGCTCATGAAGAAGTTGGCCGGATGGCTCTCCTCGGCGGAGGAACGGGTCTGGCCGATGCGGCCCTTGCGGGAGAGCACATTGAGGATGATGACGCCCACCACGCAGGCCACCAGGTAGCCGGCCGCGGCGATGGCGAGGCCGAAGCTGCGTCCGCCGGCGAAGCCCAGCGCCTCGTAGCTGGAGCCCACATTGTTGGCCTGACCGGGCCCTTGTCCGTAGCCCATGGGCAGCAGCAGGCCGGAGGCCGGAAACAGGCCGGGCATGACGGTGGCGGAGAGGAGAAGCGTGATCAGCAGGCCGGTGACGCCCTGCACCATATATGTGCTCACAATGATCGCGCCGGATTTGAGACCGGTCAGATCGCCCTTGCCGGAGGCTTGTTCTTCGGGGACACGGAGACTCATGGCGATGAAGCCGAGAGCGATCCCGTGGTAGACCAGCATTTCCATCAGGTCCTGATCCAGGGAGATCAGCCGGAGATATTTGGCGATCAGCAGCAGAAAGCCTGCCAGAACGGCTACGGGCATCAGGGACCTGCGGATCATAGGAATCTTCTGGCGCAGGAGATTGGCCAGCATGATGGCGCCGGCGATGAGGCCAAGCTGAATGATCATGTTCCAGAGAGCGGTGTTTGCGGCAGAATAATCCATACTGTCAGTTCCTTTCCTGTTTTTCCCGGGAAATACGCCGGGGAGACGCCTCGGCCGTCTCGCGCCAGATTTCCATATATTTTCTCAAATTTGCACCACTGTCGGAGCGAAGCTGATAGTACTCGTCCCGATAGCTGAAAAGAAGCAGATAACTCTGCACCGGCGCCATGCTGCGGATCTCCGAGAGGGAAAAGTCATGGCCCGCGCAGCAGAGCCGATCTTCATACTGGATCAGCGTGCCGCGGCCCAGCTCTGCCTCCTCGTGGCCGCTGCCGATCTTTGTGAGGAGCATGTCCCGATCGGAGAAAAGACCCTCGCCCTGCGTCGGAAAGTTCCTTGTGCGCAGCGCCTCCCGCTGCCAGCTCTCCCAGTCCGCGATCGTCTCAAAGGGCTCTGCCGGGGAAAAGAAGCCCTCCGCAGTGTATTGCAGGGAGAAGCCGCAGCAGCAGAAGATCCTGTCGCCCTTCGTGCGCAGCGTCCCAATCCCCCGGCAGCGAGGGCAGAGATACATGGCGCGCTCCAGCCCCTCGGCCAGGCGTTTACCCCGGTAAGGCTGATGCCATTGCCTCTGCCGCTCCCAGGCGTCCTCAAAGCAGTCGCGCTCAATGGCGGCGTTGACCTCGGCGGCGCTCATGCCCTTGAGCGTCTCAGGCGGATAGATATTCACCGGATGCCCGTGTACACGGCCGCGCCGCACGCCTCTGGCCCAGCGGGGCTTGGAGAGATAGGCCCCCTCGAGCCGATAGGTGACGAGCGTCGCGCCGGAGCTCTTGGCCAGCTTGCCCGTGGCGGGAAAGATGGGGTTATTTCGCCCGTCCCAGCACTGCTCTCCTTCGGCGAAGAGACAGATGGAATGACCGGCGCGCAACTGCCGCAGACAGGCCTTCACCGTATCCGTCCCCGAGGCGGCCTTGCGCCGGGGGATGGGGCCCACCAGCCATTGCAGTGCCCGGGAGACGAAACCGAGACGGAACAGATGCTCACTTGCGACAAAATAGACCTGCTTTTCCTTCAGGCTCATGGCTATCAGCAGCGGATCCCAGGCGTTGACGTGGTTGGGAACCAGAAGCACCGGACCGTCCACCCTCAGGTCCTCGTGAGTCATATGAAATTTGCGGCAGATCCATAGGCTTAAAGGCCCGTACAGCATCCGCCAGATTTTCTGATGCCGTGCGTACTCTTCCATGGCGGCTTCCTTTTATTTGTATTTTTTTAACTATCCTACCACAAAGCCGCAAACTTGACAAGAAAAAGCTCCTGTACCCATGAACGGAACAGGAGCTTTGGTTTTATTGCTTGGGCAGCCTGAGGCGGGGGCGGAGCTTTACCAGCCAGTACAGATGCAGGCGGGCAAGCGCCATGTCATAGATCATCATAACAGCGACGAGCGCCGCAAAAAAGGCAAGGCCCGACCAGAAGCCGAAGCCGCTGAAATCCTCCAGCAGGGCGCCCAGCTGAAAGACCCAGAGCAGCAGCGCGTAAAGGATACCGAGGGAAACGGTAAAAAACAGCAGCTTCAGGAAAAATCGCAGAGGGACTGCCCTCACCGCATCCAGATAGGGCCGAAGAATCGGGTAATAGCCCACAAAAAGATACAGGAATGCAGCCTCCCGGTCAACGCTCAGCAGCAGCGCCAGCAGCGCCGTAACGGCCCAGGTCATCCATGCCCAGCCATCGCCGGCCTCGCTCATCACGGGCAGAAGCAGAACGGAGGCAATCATGGGGCTGCAGTAGGTGGCCACGGGGATCAGACCTCCCGCTGCCATGGCGGCGGCGCCGAGTGCGGCCATCAGCGCACAGAAGGCCAGCGCCCAGGCGGCGTTGTGCGTCCGGCTTTTCATCGCTTCTCAGGAGGTCTGAGGCCGAAGACGGGGCCGCCAGTAGCTCTTTCCGAAGGTGATGCACTCGGCCAGCAGGCACAGCGGCAGCGCCGCCAGAACATCCAGCGCGGAGTGCTGCTTGACGAAGCACACGGCAAGGCAGATCATGATCACCACGAACAGCAGCAGCGCCTTGCACCAGCCGGGCACGTCACGGTCCTTCCAGGTCACGGACAGGACGCCGAAAGAGTAGGCCGCGTGCAGCGAAGGACAAACGCCCGTGCTGGTGTCAAAGGAATAGATAAAGGCCATCAGGTGGGTCAGGGCGTTGTCGCGCACAAAGACGTCCGGCCGCAGATCCTGGCGGCTGGGCCAGAGCACATAGCAGGTCATGGCCACCACCTGGGTCACGATGAGGTAGATCTGCAGACGGCGGAAGTTTTCGATCTTATAGAGAAAGGTGTACAGGAGCGCACCAAAGACCAGAAAATACCAGCCCACGTAGAAGATCAGAAAGTATTCGTTGAAGGGAATCAGATCGTCCAGCCGGCAGTGCATCGGATGGCAGCGGGAGGCGGGGATCAGATTCTCCGTGATAAAGTACATGGCAAAGTAGAAAATCCAGCCGGCCAGCAGCTTCACATGGGAAAAGCGGGGCTCGTTTATGCGGCTGAAACGAAATTCACGATAGTCAACAACAGGCTTCTTCATGCTCATAAACCTCGAGGGGAGTATTTTTCGGATAGTCCCGCTTGCGGATGTTGCGATAGGGGACCACCGTATGTTCCGGCAGCGACACGGCGATGTCTGTGATCGCGTCGGAGAGATAGCTGCAGATCCGTGTGCGCTCTTCCGATATGGGCGCAGAGGGATCAAAGCGGATCGGCTCGCCGAAATACAGCGTTTTGCGCTTTGGCGAAATGTAGAGGGGGACGAAGGAGAGGGCTGTACCCGTCTTTTTGTAATAGAAACGGGCCAGGTCGACGAACTTATCCTGAAAGGCGTAGACAATATTGTTATGCCTCTGATTTTTTTCCGGGAAAATGACCATACTGCTTCCGTTCTGCAGCCGGGCGATGGATTCCCGGTAGGTGGAGATCAGCCGCGTATCGTGATAAACCGGCAGAGTGTGGGCATTGTTGAAGATGCAGACCGAGAGGGGCGTGATGAGCCGGCTCACAATGCGGAAAAACCAGTGCGTCCACCTGGGCTTGAAGGACCAGAAATCCGTGAAGGCATATTCGGCCACTTCTTCCCGGTGCATCATTTCACCGGCACACCAGATATCCTTTTTCCCGGGCATATAGAGCTCCGCGGCGATGGGACCGTAGAGCTGGCTGTGGTTTCCGACAATGACGCAGGGTTCGGCCGGGAGCTTTTCCTCGCCGGAGAGCCGGAATTTCGGCGCAAAGAGCCAGACGAACCAGCGCAGGATTCGGTATATAATCGTTGTTTTTTTGTCGTCCATCTGAGCCTCCTTGCAGTTTCGGAAAGTAGTATACCATATTATTGCAAGAAAAATTGAACAAATTGAGACGTTTTTAGCAAAAATGATAAATTGTTTAATTCCATCGTCATCCAGGGCGACAATAAGGAGAAGCGTGACAGCCGGGGCATCAGCTTAAACAGAAAATTTAACCTAAAAAATAGAGCTTGTTTAAGTTAATACAATATGATATACTGAAACAGTAGACACTAAGTGCTTAAGGAGGAACAGCCTTGGTTACTTTGAAAGATGTTGCCGCTGCCTGCGACACCTCAATCGCGACGGTATCATATGTCCTCTCGGGACGCGGAGAGGAGCGCAGGATCTCCGCCGCCATGCAGGAGCGTGTAGTAAAGGTTGCCCGGGAGTTGGGCTATGACCTGACGGCCAGGGCCCGGAAAAATCGCCGCCCCTCGATCGCGGTCTACTGGCCGCAGCGGCAGTTTGATTCTTTCCTTCCTTCGTTTATTGCGGGCATGAATACCGCGCTGGGCGTGGCGCCGATCCAGGCGGATGTGACTATCCGTCCCTATGACCCAGGCCGGCTCAGCGACCAGAGTTCTCTCTGGCTCCCGGGCCGCGCCAGCGCCTCGGTGATCGTGTCTGCCAGCAATGAGGATCTGGAAACCTTAAAACAGCACCAGACCACCTATCCGGCCGTGCTTCTCAACCGGACGGTGGCGGGCTACCCCTCTGTCACCATTGATGAGGTGGAGGCTGGTCAGATGGCGGCAGAGTATGCAGCTGCCCATGCGGGCGAGAGGATCACGCTGGTGCTGCCGGACAAGTGGCTCCTCGGCGCGCAGTACAGAAGCCTCTCCGTACAGGAGACCCTCCGCCGCTGCGGGCTGCAGCCCCATGCCTGTTATTCCTGCGGCCTGGAGATCGACGACGGCTATTCCCTGGGGCAGAAGCTGCTGCTGGAGGGCGGCGCACACGGGGTGTTTCTGTGCATGCAGGACACGGTGGCGCTGGGGCTCTCTCTGGCCTTCCGTGACGGCGGTCTTGTTATGGGCAGGGATGCGGAGATCATCACCATGAGCAACAGCTACCAGAGCGCGAACACGCGGCTATATGAGTCGCTGACGGTGGTTGACCTGCGCCAGGTGGAAGTTTCCATCTGCGGGATCAATCTGGCCCTCGAGATGGCGACCCATGCCGGCATCGAGCCGAGACAGACGGTACTTCACCCGGTCCTGGTCCCGCACAGATAGGGGGCGCAGAATGGCGAGAGCAAGCAATCAGAAGCTGAAGCTATTGTACCTGCTGCAGTACCTGATGCGCCAGAGCGACGAGCAGCACCCTGTGAGCGTCGCGGACATGATCGAGGAGCTGGCAAGGCACGATATTCCCGCCGAACGCAAGAGCATCTACGACGATCTTGAGGCGCTGCGCACCTTCGGCATGGACCTCGTGCAGCAGCGGGGCAGGCAGACCGGTTATTACATCGGACAGCGGGACTTTGAGCTGCCGGAGCTGAAACTGCTGGTGGACAGCATTCAGTCCTCCAAGTTCATCACCGAGAAAAAGACCGTCGCCCTGATCCGAAAGCTGGAGGGGCTGGCCAGCGTACACGATGCGCGGATGCTGGAGCGCCAGGTCTATGTTCGGAACCGGGTTAAAAGCATGAACGAGAGCGTCTATTATAATGTGGACGAGATCTCCAACGCCATCAACCGGGACCACAGGATCCGCTTCCGCTACTTCGAGTTCACTGTGGAGAAGGAGCGGCAGTATCGCCGCGGCGGCGCGAGCTACGAGCTGAGCCCCTTTGCCCTGATGTGGGACGACGAAAACTACTATATGCTGGCCTGGGACGCGGCGGAAGAGCGTATGAAGCATTTTCGCGTGGACAAAATGAGCCGCATCACCCCGCTGGAGCTGGAGCGGCAGGGGAAGGAGGCCTTTCAGCAGACGGACATGTCAGCCTATTCCAAAAAGGTTTTCGGCATGTTTACGGGGCAGGAGAGCGGTGTAAAGCTGCGCTTTGCCAATCACCTGGCCGGGGCGGTGATCGACCGCTTCGGCAAAGATGTGATCCTCCTGCGCGACGGACCGGAACACTTTACGTTCACGGTGGACGTGGTGGTGAGTCCGCTGTTTTTCGCCTGGGTCTTCGGCTTCGGAACGGAGGCGGAAATCCTCGGCCCGGAGGACGTGCGCAGTCAGGCCCGCGCCGCCGCGGCGGAGATCGCCGCGATGTACGGGGAATAATCCGCGGAATCGTAAGAATCTGCTCTCCCGTCGCTCAGAGAGGCACGTCACGGCGCCTCGTGAACTCAGCAATCAGGAAGCGGCGCGAGCGAAGCGAAGCCATTCCGCAAACGGCGTGGCGCAGAAAGCACGGCATCCTTGTGAGCGCTCTTTTCTTTCTTACACCGCCGCGCGGCGCGTTCTTTCTTTTCTCAAGAAGAAAAGAAAGAACGGGGGGGCGCATTTCGCAGGTTTCGCCTTGAATACAGCTTATCTTTATTGTATAGTGTACTTCCGAACAAAGACGACGAAAGGATCGGCAGGAGCCGATCCTTTTGCTGTTTCTTTACTTTGACAGGAGCATCGCGTCGCTTTCCACGCTGCTTCCGGAGAGCTGGGAGAACTTGTCCATCAGCTCGCGCTTGGTCAGGTGGGCTTTCTCTTCGCCCCGTACGTCCAGAATGATCTGCCCCTCGTTCATCATGATGAGCCGGTTGCCGTGGCGAATGGCGTCGGACATGTTGTGGGTGATCATCAGGGTGGTGAGTCCGTTTTCCTGCACGATGCTGTCGGAGAGCTCCAGCACCTTTCTGGCAGTGGCGGGGTCCAGAGCCGCCGTATGCTCGTCCAGGAGGAGGAGCTTTGGCTTGCGCAGCGAGGCCATCAGCAGGGTCAGCGCCTGGCGCTGGCCGCCGGAGAGCAGCCCGACCTTCGCGGTCATCCTGTCCTCCAGGCCGAGACCCAAAGCTTTGAGACGCTCGTGATACTCCTCACGCTCTGCCTTGGTCACGCCCCAGCGCAGCCCGCGCTTTTCTCCGCGGCGTCTGGCCAGGGCCAGGTTTTCCTCCAGCTGCATGTTCGGTGCGGTGCCCATCATGGGGTCCTGGAATACGCGGCCGATCAGGAAGGCGCGCTTATATTCGGGAAGCGCGGTGATGTCGTTTCCGTCGAGCACGATCCGCCCCTCGTCCACGGGCCATACGCCCGCGATGGCGTTTAACAGCGTGGACTTTCCCGCACCGTTTCCGCCGATAACGGTGACAAAATCGCCGGGGTCCAGGTGCAGGCTCAGGCCGCAGAGGGCCTTTTTCTCATTGATTGTGCCGGGGTTAAAGGTTTTGCTGATGCCGGTTACGTCAAGCATGCTGCCCGCCCCCCTTCTTCAGCTTTGCAAAGGAACTCTTGCGCTGGCCGCGAAGATAGGGGAGAGCCAGGAACAGCGCCACGACCACGGCGGTAAAGAGCTTGAGGTCGTTGGAGTTGAGCTTGAGCCAGAGGACGATCACGATCACAAGATAATACAGCACGCCGCCGACGACCACGAAGCACAGAGTGACGAAAAAGTTGATGTACTTGCGCAGCAGGGCGTTGCCGATGACCTCGCCGATGATGACGGCGGCCAGGCCGATGACGATGGCGCCGCGGCCCATGTTGATGTCCGCGAAGCCCTGGTACTGGCTCATCAGTCCCCCGGAGAGGGCCACGATGCCGTTGGAGAAGGCAAGGCCCAGCACCTTCATGCTGTCCACGTTGATGCCCTGGGCGCGGCTCATGGCGGGATTGGCGCCCGTGGCGCGCAGGGCAGAGCCCTGCTCGGTGCCGAAATACCAGTAGTAGATGGAGATGAGGACCAGAGCGAAGATTGTGCCCGTGAGGATGGAGGCGGGAATGTTGCGGGAAGTGAGCAGCAGGTGATACTTGTCCACACTGACGGCTTTGTTGGCTGACATGCCCATGATCCTCAGGTTGATGGAATAGAGCGAAAGCTGTGTCAGGATTCCCGCGAGGATCGCGGGGATGCCGAGGCGGGTGTGCAGAAGACCGGTGACGAGCCCGGCCAGGAGCCCGGCCAGCACGGCCATAAGCAGCGCCGCCCAGGCGGGCCAGCCGGCGAGGATCAGCATTACGGTCACGGCGCCGCCGGTGGTAAAGGAGCCGTCTACCGTCAGGTCGGCCACGTCCAGCAGCCGAAAGGTGATATACAGTCCCAGCGCCATCAACCCCCAGATCAGACCCTGGGCGATGCCGCCGGGCATGCTTTTGAGCAGCTTGAGAAAGCTCAGAGAAGCGAAATAAGCAGCCACGAATATTTCTCCTGTACGTACAAATCGTTTTTTTAGAAATGAGAGACTCCGCCGCGAACGGCGCAGGACTCAAAACTGCCGGGATGCCGCGGGCATCCCGGCGTCTTCTGTTCAGCCGATGGCGACGTAGTCGGCAGGGACGGAGATGTTCAGCGCCTCACAGTTGGCGGCGTTGTACTCCTTGGTGAACTGAGGCGCGTACTGGATCTCCATGGAGGAGACGTCGGCCCCGTTGGCAAGAATCTCATATGCCATCAGACCGGTGGCGTAGCCGATGTCGTAGTAGGAGATGGAGAGGGTTGCCACACCGCAGCCGGCGCAGAGGTTTTCTTCCCCGCAGATGATGGGAACGCCCGCGGGCAGAGCCACGTTGTTGATGGCCTCGGCGCAGTTGGCGGCGGTGTTGTCGGTGGGGATGTAGAGGACGTCGTTTTCGTCGCAGGCGGTGGCGGTGACGGCGGCCACGTCATTGGAGTCGGCGAAGGTATAGGTATTCACGGTGTAGCCGTGGGCCTCCAGGAAGGGGGTGATGGCCTGCACCTGGTACTTGGAGTTGGCTTCGGCGGAGCAGTAGAGGATGCCGACGGAGGCTGCGTCGGGGAAGAGCTCAGCCAGAACGTCAGCCTGCCCGTCCAGGGGCGCCAGGTCGGAGGTGCCGGAGACGTTGATGCCGGTCTTGCCGTCAAAGCCGTCCAGACCCAGGGCAACGCCGTACTCGGTGATGGAGGTGCCCAGAATGGGGATTACGTTGGTGGCGGCCTGTGCAGCCTGCAGGGCGGGGGTAGCGTTGGCCATGATCAGATCGACCTCATCGGAGACGAAGGTGTTGACGATGGTGGCGCAGGTGGCGGAATCGCCGGAGGCATTCTGGATGTTGATGTTGACGCTTTCGCCGAGCTTTTCCTTCAGCGCGTCACTGAAACCCTCAGTGGCCTTGTCCAGCGCCACATGCTGCACCAGCTGGCAGACACCCACGTTGTAAACCTTGTCTGCGGGGGCGGAAGCAGGCGCCGCGGAGTTGCCGCAGGCGCACAGCGCGAAGACAAGAGTCAGCGCGCAGAGGATGGCAAGAATCTTTTTCATTTGTATGTCCCTCCAATACAGTATATCCAACAAAAAAAGCCACACGCTTGTTCGTGCGGCCTGTTGAATCGGTGTGACGCGGTCTTTTTGCAGCACAAACGGCTATTACTTTTTCCCTTCAAAGTAATAGCGGTAATAGCTGACAAAATGACGAATCATAATGATCTCCTGTCTCTCTAAGAGTTGACCTGACTTTAACACTTTTTGGTGTTAAAGTCAAGCGCTGCGGATATTTTTATGCAATAGTATAAAAGAAATGGGGAAAGGCGATACTTCTTTGTGGATTATTCAGAATTTTTAAGAAGTTCTTCAGGATTCTTAAGAGGAAAAATGATCCAAATCCGTTATACTGTCCGCATGAGGAATCATACTATGAAAAACAAAATGCCCAAATCGCTCCGTTTTCTGATCACCTGCGCGCTGGTTGCCGCCGTGGCGCTCATCGCTCTGTACAGTGTGTACAGAATCTGGGAGACGCCGCCGGAGAAGAACGAAGCGCCGCTGAGCGCCCGCGCCCTGCCTCCGGAGGAGACTGTATCGCCGACCCCGACGGCCGCCGAGGCGTCGGCTGCCGAGGAACCAGGCGGCGTCTACACTCTGCTCGTCGTGGGCAACGACGACGGCAACGGCAACACCGACACCCTCCTGCTCTGCCGCCTGGACACGGGATCGCACAGCCTGCACGTGGTGAGTATTCCCCGTGACACCCTGGTAAATGCCGACTGGGAGGTGCGCAAGGTCAACGCCGTCTACTGGGGCGATCGGCTCCAGGGCGGCAACGGCATCGACGCGCTGCGCCGCCATGTGCGCATGCTGACGGGCTTTGAGCCGGATAACTATATGGTGCTGGACCTCAAGGACCTGATCTATGCCGTGGATTTGCTGGGCGGCCTGCGCTTTGAGGTTCCCCAGGCCATGCACTACGATGATCCGACCCAGAATCTGCACATCCACCTGGAGCCGGGGGAGCAGACGCTCAGCGGCGAACAGGTGATGGGTCTCTGTCGCTACCGCAGCGGCTACGTCAGCGGCGACCTGGGCCGCATCGAAATGCAGCAGAACTTCCTGCGGGCGTCACTGGAGCAGTTTTCCTCCCTGGGCAGCATCCCCAACCTGATGAAGGCGGCGGAGTATCTGGCCGGAGCCGTGGACACGGATCTGACTGCCGCCAACATGGCCTGGTATGCGCGGCAGGCGCTGAAGTGCCGCGGTGAGGACCTGCAGTTTGAGACACTGCCCACAGAGAGTGCGACCGTGCATAAATACAGCTACGCGGTCGTACGTCTTTGGGACTGGCTCACCATGCTCAACGAGAGTTTTAATCCCACAGACCGGGAGATCACCGCGGCGGATCTGGACCTGGTGTATCGCGGAGAGAACGGATTCACCGGCACGCAGGCGCTGCGGGGCGCCTGGTATTACAGCTGGACGGCGCCCGTGGCCGCGCCGGCTGCGACACCCGGACCCGAACCGACGCCCGAGCCCTCAGATGGGCCAAGGATCATCACGGTCACACCCGGGGGTGCCGAGGTGCCGGAGGAGGCGGAAACGCCCGCCGTGATCGTGCCGGACGAAGGCGATAACGCGCTCACGCCCGGGGATGACTGGATCGCGGCGGTCACGGTGGGCTGAGCGGGATAAATGAAAAAGGACAGAGCCTGCAGGCGGCAGGCTCTGTCTGTCAATCCAGGTATTTTTCCGAAAAAGCCTCTTCGGGCAGACAGTCGGCAAAGCCGGCCAGCAGATCCCGGGTGCTGAAGGCGGAACCCTCCGCGTGCTGGTGGAGCTGCCCCGCGCATGCCAGATTCCGGCTGAGCGTGACGCGCACCGCCGTCCCCTTGCCGGGGCGGCTTTCCAGCATCAGCGCGCCGCCGTGAAGCCGGGCGACGCCCCGCGCCACGCTCAGCCCCAGACCGGCGCCGCGTCCCATCTGCCCGGCGTCGAAGTGGTAGCGGTAGCGGTCGAAGGTCTGGTGCAGCGCTTCCTGGGGAATGCCGCAGCCATCGTCCGTCACCGAGAGCAGCAGACTGTTAGGCGTCTCGCTCAGGCGCAGACGGATGTGCGTACAGTCCGCATGGACAAGGCAGTTATCCAGCAGATTGCTCAGCATCTGCTTGAAGAGCAGGGGATCAGCGGCGATGTGCGCCTCGCAGTCCAGCGCGGTTTCGATCTCCACCCGGGGGAAGAAGGCCGAAAGGGCCTCGGCGGTGCAGCGGCAGATCTCGCCCAGGTCCACCCGGCAGGGGTTGAAGGCACAGTCGTTGCGCAGCAGGTTCAGTACGAAGCCCGCGTTTTCCACCTGCCGCATCAGTCGGAAGTAGCAGCCGGTCATGGAGGCGGTGTGGCGGAGCAGCGTGTCGTCCTCCCGCTGCTCTGCGGCTGCGCGCAGACTGTCGGCCACGATGCCCATGTTCATCAGGCAGCTGCGCAGGCTGAAGAGCATCGGGTCGTTTAAGACGGAGAGATCGGCTTCTTCGGCGGAGAGGAAGATCAGGTAGCCCTTTTCCATCCTCGCAAAGCGGGCGACACAGTTTCTGCCGCGCAGGGTGAAGTCGGTAAGGAAGCCTGCGCTCTGCACGGCGTTCAGCTCCTCGCCGAAGACTTCCCGCACCGTGCGCCCGACGCAGTCCTGCCCCAGGAGCGCCAGGGCCGGGGCGTTTGCATAGCGGATCACGCTGCCCCGGGTGCAGAGGGCGGCCTCGCCGGAGAGTGTGAGAATATCGAGAGAATTCTGGATCATGGCATACTCCCTTCCCGCCGGCGGGGAGGCTGGCGGCTGAACTCCTGCTGTTTTATCCCCATCATAACAAAGCTCGACAAAATACACAAGAACGAGAGGAAAAATTGACCGATTTCCCCCAAAATTTCGGCACTTTTTTGGACAGAATCCATAGAAAGAAAACTTGATTTTTGCAGATAGTATATGTTACAATTTAAACGCTCATAAGAGCGCAGAGGCTTTTTCGGAAGCTTTTGCCGTAGAAAGATCTGGAATCTCATAAAAATGGAGGATATTATTCATGATCAAAGTTGGCATCAATGGCTTCGGCCGCATCGGCTCCCTGGCTTTCCGCGCCGCTATCCAGTCTGACGACGTCGAGGTCGTCGCCATCAGCGCTCCGGGTCATCCCGCTTCCCACGTCGCTTACTGCGTGAAGTACGATTCCGTCCACGGCCGTTTCAATGGCGAAGTCTCCAGCAACGACGAAGACAGCACCATCACCGTCAACGGCAAGGTCGTCAAGATCCTCTCCGACAAGACCTATCGTGACGCGAACCTCCTGCCCTGGGGCGAGCTGGGTGTCGAGTATGTTCTCGAGTGCACCGGCGTGTA
The DNA here is from genome assembly GCA_946410505.1 of uncultured Clostridia bacterium. The sequence goes on along the minus strand of CAMKAP010000020.1, from coordinate 242 downwards.
CCTGACCAAGGAGAAGGCCCAGGCCCATATCAATGCCGGCGCCAAGGTCGTCATCATGTCCGGCCCCGCGAAGGACGATACCCCGATGTTCGTCTGCGGCGTTAACCTCGACAAGTACACCCCCGACATGCAGTTTGTGTCCAACGCCTCCTGCACCACCAACTGCCTGGCTCCCATCACCAAGGTCGTCAATGACAACTTCGGCGTTGTCGAAGGCCTCATGACCACCGTCCACGCCTCCA
>CAMKAP010000019.1 GCA_946410505.1 uncultured Clostridia bacterium | reverse complement strand
CAGCGAAATCAATCGAATCTTCGATTGATTTCGCCATCCGATGATCATTATAATTTATGATGATTATATGTTAGCGAAAAGCTAATAAAGGAGGAAACCTCTGTGAAAAAAATCATTCTTCTCCTTCTCGCGCTGACGCTTCTCTTCACGCTGGCCGCCTGCGGCGCGGACGCGCAGCCCATGACCGTCTCCGAGCCCGCCGAAGCTTCGCCTGAGGCCGGGGAGCCGGCAGCAGAAGCCGAGGCCGCCGGGGAAGGCGAGAGTGAGGATGACGGCTACTTGATTGAGCAGCCGGATCTGAGCAACGCCCCCAGCGCCATTGATGAGAACCAGCAGGCGCTGCTGGAGCAGTTCATTCTGATCGACGATCTTGTGCAGCCGGGCACCGCCGGCGGTTCTCTGCGGGCCGCCGTAGCCGCCGCCTCTCTGCTGGACTGGGCCGCCCAGGGCGAGCTGAACGAGGAAGCCGTCGGCATGGTGATGGACTTTGTCGCCTCCATGACGCCCGAGGGCCAGGAGGAGTTTGAAGCCAAGCTTGACGCGGTGGAGGCCACCGTGGCACTGCTGACCGGAAAGGACAGCAAGCAGGCTGAGGACATTCTCGCCGATGCGGGCATGCTCGGCAGCTGCCAGTTCCCCTGGAGCGAGGAGGCTGTCGCAAGGTATGACGCGCTGATGGCCGCCATGGGTCGCCGCAGCAGCTGAGTTCCCATAACCGAAAAAGCCGCCCGGTTCGTTTGAACCGGGCGGCTTTTCTGTTTGCTGTTTTGTTTACTTGGCGTAATCGACGACCTTGGTCTCGCGCAGCATGTGGACCTTGATCTGACCGGGGTAGGTAAGCTCCTCCTCGATCTTCTTGGCGATGTCCCGCGCCAGCAGGACCATCTGATCCTCGCTGACCTTGTCGGGCTCGACCATGATGCGGATCTCGCGGCCGGCCTGGATGGCATAGGAGCTGGCGATGCCGGGGAAGCTCTTGGACACTTCCTCCAGCTTTTCCAGACGCTTGACGTAGTTTTCGATGTTCTCGCGGCGGGCGCCGGGGCGCGCGGCGGAGATCGCGTCGGCCGCCTGGACGAGGCAGGCCACGATGGTCTGGGGCTCCACATCGTTGTGGTGGGCCTCAATGGCGTGGATCACAGCGTCGGACTCATGGTACTTGCGGGCGATGTCCACACCGATGGTGACATGGCTGCCCTCCACCTCATGGTCGATGGCTTTGCCGATGTCGTGCAGGAGGCCGGCGCGCTTGGCGGTCGCCACGTCGGCACCCAGCTCGGCGGCCAGAAGGCCTGCGATGTGGGAGACCTCGATGGAATGGTTGAGCACGTTCTGCCCGTAGCTGGTGCGGTAGCGCATACGGCCCAGGAGCTTCACCAGCTCCGGGTGCAGGCCGTGGATGTTGGTCTCAAACACGGCGCGCTCGCCCTCAGCCTTGATGGTGGCGTTGACCTCTTTCTGGGCCTTGGCGACCATTTCCTCGATGCGGGCGGGGTGGATGCGGCCGTCGGCAATCAGCTTCTCCAGCGCCAGACGCGCCACCTCACGGCGGACGGGGTCAAAGCTGGAGACCGTGATGGCCTCTGGCGTGTCGTCGATGATGAGATCGCAGCCGGTCAAAGTCTCGATGCTGCGGATGTTGCGGCCCTCGCGGCCGATGATGCGGCCCTTCATCTCGTCGTTGGGGAGAGGTACGACGGAGACGGTGATCTCGCTGGTGTGGTCGGCGGCGCAGCGCTGGATCGCGGTGGTGATGATCTTGCGGGCGCGCTCGTCCGCCTCATCCTTGGCCTGGGTCTCGATCTCCTTGATCTTGATCGCCATTTCGTGGGTCACATCGTCCCGCACGCTGGCGATGATATAGGCCTTGGCCTCCTCCACGGAGAAGCCGGAGATCCGCTCGAGCATTTCCATCTGGCTCTTCTTGATCTGCCCGATCTCGGCCTGCTGGGCCTCGGCCGCGGCGATCTTGCTGGAGAGGGTCTCACTCTTTTTCTCGACCGCGTCGGTCTTGCGGTCCAGGGTCTCTTCCTTCTGCTGCAGGCGGCGTTCCTGCTTCTGCAGCTCGGAGCGGCGTGATTTTTCTTCCCGCTCATATTCGGAGCGGCGTTTGTGTATTTCTTCCTTTGCCTCAACGAGCGCTTCGCGCTTTTTGCTCTCGGCGCTCTTTATTGCATCATTGACAATCTGTTTTGCCTGTTCCTCGGCGTTGGCAATGCTGCGCTCGGCGTTCTTCTCCCGCGTGATGAAAAACGCGGCCGCCGCGCCCACACCGACCAGCAGGCCGATCAAGATCCATAAAAACGGCATCGTAAGTAAACACACCTCCATTCTTTCAGAATTTTGCGGTGGTTACTTTCGTCAATTGCGAAACTCCGGTTTCTCAATTGAGCGTTCGCGCTAATCGCAGCGGGCATGGCCGCTTTGGTCGCCGCGAGGCTCCGCATAGCTCCGCTCAGAGTGCTTTTGAGGCAGCAAAGCAGCCTCAAAAGCGATTTGGATTTCCTCCGGGGCGAAACATCAGGATTCCTGTGATTCTCGCAATTGACTAGGTGGTTACTTGATTATTCAGAAATAATCTAAAGGAAGATGAGCCATCAAGCGAACTCATCCGAAGTTGAAAAGAATATCAAAGAAGCCTCCCCATGGCTTCATCAATATTATATCCAATTTATTTTAGTCTTTTCTAATAGTTATGTCAAGTAAAAATCACAGACATATTCTGTATCAGCGGAGAAACCGCCCCAGCAGCTTCTGCTTCCAGCGGCTGTGATAGGGGTGCTCCCGCAGGGGGAGGTTGAAGTGCGTCGAGCCTATGAGCACCGTGGACGGATGCGTAAACTCCCGGAAGCCCCACTCCCCGTGGTAGGCCCCCATGCCGGAGTGGCCGGTGCCGCCGAACGGCGCACCGCGCACCATGAGCTGCAGGCAGACTTCGTTGATGCAGCCGCCGCCGTACTGCTGGCTGGCCATGGCCTTTTTCGCCCAGCGGAGATCCCTCGTGAAGAGATAGAGTGCAAGGCCGTGCTCCCGCCCGGCGATGGTCTCCATTACGCGGTCGATCTCCGCGTCCGGGAAGGATACCACCGGAAGCAGCGGGCAGAAGAGCTCCTGCTGTACGATCTCCTCGTCGATGCCCACGGGATAGAGGATCGTCGGCTCGAAGCGGAGCGTCTCGGCATCCCCCTGTCCGCCGTAAACGATCCGGTCGGCGTACTGCCCGGCCCGGGCGGCGCACTTGTCGTAGGCCCTGCGGCTGATGAGCCGGGGATATTCGGCATTGTGCAGCGCGTCGCCGATCTGCTTTCCGAAGGCGGCCTTCAGCTCCCGCAGGAAGTCCTCCGCGATCTCTTCGGCCACGGCGACCTGGTTGATATTGATGCAGATCTGCCCGCTGTTGCAGAGCTTGAAGAAAGCGATTTTCCGCGCCGCGTCCTTCAGGTCGGCGTCCGCGCGCACCACGCACCAGTTGCCGGTCTCGCCGCCCAGCTCCAGCGCCGCGGGCGTGAGATTGTCCGCCGCCATCTGCAGCACATGCCGTCCCACCTTCGGCGAGCCGGTATAGAAGATCTTGTCAAAGCGTTCGGAGAGGCAGAGGTCGCCCACCTCGTGCCCGCCGTCCACCACGGTGACGTACTCCGGCGGGAAGACGGAGGCGATGAGCTTCTGCAGGGCCGCCGTACAGTTGGGCGATTTGGCACTGGCCTTGATGACGGCGGTGTTTCCGCCGGCAAGGCTGGCAGCCAGCACGCCCAGCGTCAGCAGGATCGGGAAGTTGAAGGGGCTCACGATCAGCGTAACGCCGTAGGGCATCTTGTAGACCTTGGTGATCACACTGGGAAAGCAGGTCAGACCGCTGAAGCGCGTCTCGGGCCGGGCCCAGCGGCGCAGACCGCGGATGGCCTCGTTCAGTTCCACGACGCTTGTGCCGATGTCGCAGAAATAGGATTCGGTGTCACTGCGCCCCAGATCCGCCCGCAGCGCCGCCAGCAGTTCGTCCTGCTGCGCCTGCACCGCGGCGCGCAGCTTCTTGAGCTGTGCAATGCGCCAGTTTACGTCCAGCGTTTTGCCGCCGCGGAAAAAGCGGCGCTGAGCCTCCACGGTCTCATGGATGCGCTCTTTTGTCCATTCCATCTTGTTTCCCTCACAGCAGCGCCTTGAGCGCCTGAATGTCCTCGGGGCGGGTGGCCCAGCTCGTCACAAAACGGACGGCGAAGCGCCCGTCGTCGAGGGGCTGCCAGACGTTGAAGGCCACGTCCTTCTCCAGTCGTTCCTTCTGCGCCGGCGTGAGGATCACGAACTGCTGGTTGGTGGGGGAATCCGCAAAGAGCGGATAACCCTTTTCCGCAAACGCCGCCTTGAGCGCCATGGCCTGATCAATGGCGTGACGCGAAATGTCCCAGTACAGACCGTCGGTGAAGAGCGTGTCAAACTGCACGCCCAGCAGCCGCCCCTTGGCCAGCAGCGCACCGTGCTGCTTGACCGAGCTGAAAAAGCCCTTCGGCGCGCCGTGCCCGGGGAAAACCACCGCCTCCCCGCAGAGAGCGCCCACCTTCGTGCCGCCGATGTAGAACACGTCACAGAGCTCCGCCACGTCCCGGATGCCCATATCGCAGGCGGGACTCATCAGGCCGTAGCCAAGCCTGGCGCCGTCCAGAAAGAGCTTCAGCTCCCGGCGGCGGCAGACGGCGGAGATTTCTCCCAGTTCCCGCTTCGTGTAGAGCGTGCCCAACTCGGTGGGCTGGGAGAGATAGACCAGAGCGGGCTCCGGCATGTGCTCATGGGTCGCGTCGGCAAAGAAAGCGGCGAGATACCGCTCCAGCTCCGCAGCGCAGAGCTTCCCCTCATGGGAGGGCAGCGTGATCACCTTGTGGCAGGTCCGCTCGATGGCGCCCGCCTCATGGACCGCAATGTGCCCGGTCTCGGCGGCGACCACCGCCTCATAGCCCCGCAGGAGCGAGGCGATCACCACCAGATTTGCCTGGGTGCCGCCGTTTAGAAAAAACACATCGGCGTCTTCGCCGCAGAGGGCGCGGATCTTGTCCGCCGCGCTGCGGCACCAGCGGTCCTCGCCGTAGCCCGGCTGGGATTCCCGGTTGCTCTCCGCCAGAGCCGCCAGCAGCTTTTCATGGCAGCCTTCGGTATAGTCGCTCAAAAAGTACAGCATTGGCCTTTCCTCCTCTATTTCTGCTTTTTCAGCAGCCGCCGTTTTCTCCGGTTGATATAGCGCTCCAGATGCCCCTGGGCGATGAACTCCGCCAGCACCAGCTGGTCGAAGACCGGCACTGTGCAGGAATAGAAGTCCAGCCGCCGGGCGTAGGCCTCCAGCAGCGCCTCCGGCAGCACCAGAAAGCCCACACGCACAGACGGGGCCAGGATCTTCGAAAAGGTGTTCAGGTACAGCACCCGCTCCGGGGCGAGAGAAAAAATCGTTTCGATCTGCCCGCGCAGTGAGGCAAACTCCGCGTCATAGTCGTCCTCCACAATATAGCCTCCGCGCTCCCTGGCCCAGCGTGCGTATTCGTGCCGCTTGGAGGCGGGCGCCGTGACGCCGCTGGGGTAGCTGTGAAAAGGCGTCACATGCAGGACGCTGGCGGCGCTTTGCGCCAGAGCCTCGCTCACGATGCCGTCAGACCCCATGGGAAGGCCCTCACAGCGGGCGCCGTTGGCCTCATAGACCCGGCGGATTTTCTCATAGCAGGGGTCTTCCAGGGCATAGTGCCGCGTCCTTCCCAGCAGCTGCACCACCAGCCCGTAGAGATACTCCGCCCCCGCGCCGATCAGGATCTGCTCGGGGCGGACGGCAATGCCGCGGCTGCGGCCCAGATAGCCCGCCAGCGCCCGGCGCAGCTCAAGGCAGCCGCGGTTCGGGGAGCGGGAGAGGATGCGGCGGTCATAATCCGCGAGCACCCGGCGCATGGTCCGCGCCCAGACGGAAAAAGGGAAATCCTCCGGCGCATCGTCTCCCGCGCTCATATCCTCCAGCGCGGCAGGCGGCAGCGCGGGAGGTGCGCTGCCGCCGCCGAAGACGGCATAGCAGCCGCTGCGCGGGTGCATTTCGGCGTAGCCCTCGTCGCACAGGAGGGCCAGCGCGTGCTCCACCGTGATGAGACTCAGCCCCGTCTCCTCCGCAAGGCTCCTCTTGGATGGCAGGCGGCCGCCCGCGGGCAGCGCCCCCGAAACGATGGCGGCGCGCAGCTGCCGGTAGAGCTGCGTATAGGCGCACTCCCCGGAGTCCCGGTCGATCTGAATCTGCACGTTTGCCAGCCTCCTCCCCGTTTTGACTTTGACAGTCAATCTGGTCTTATAAAAAAGAATCAGACTGGCAATATACATAGGGTCAGTTTCTTATTATAATGTTCTTACAAAACTTGTCAAGGAGGCTTTGCCCCATGTCTTATCATAAAATTCTGACGATCCAGGACATCTCCTGTGTGGGCCAGTGCTCGCTGACGGTGGCGCTGCCCATCCTGTCCGCGGCGGGGCAGGAGACCTGCATCCTCCCTTCGGCGGTCCTCTCCACCCACACGGCGGGCTTTTCCGGCTACACCGTGCGGGATCTGACGGAGGACATTCCCGCCATCGCGGAGCACTGGGAAAAGGAGCGCATCCGCTTTGACGCGGTATATACCGGCTATCTCGGCAGTACAGAGCAGGTCGCCTATGTGCAGGACATCATCCGCCGCCTTTCCGCGCCGGGAGCCCTCGCCATTGTGGACCCCGCCATGGCGGACAACGGGAAGCTCTATCCCGCCTTTGACATGGACTATGTGGAGGCCATGAAGGGGCTTTCCTTCTCGGCGGACATTATCCTGCCCAACATCACCGAGGCCTGTTTCCTGACCGGCATGGCGTATCGGGAGGACTACGACGAGAGCTACATCGCAGCGCTGCTGGACCGGCTCAGCGCCGCCGGCGCAAAAGCCATTGTTCTCACCGGCGTCGGCTACCGGGAGGGATATACGGGCGTGGTGGTCCGCGAGAAGGGGCAGGACCGCTATTACGAGCACCGGCGCATCTCCAAGGGCTGCCACGGCACAGGGGACGTGTATGCCGCCGCCTTCGTGGGGGCTCTGCTGAACGGAAAGAGCGCCTATGACGCCGCCGTGATTGCCGCCGACTATACCCTGCTGTGCATCGAGCGCACCCAGGGCGACGCCGAACACTGGTACGGTGTCAAGTTTGAGCCGCAGCTGCCCGCCTATCTGCGTATGCTGGGCCTTTCCGCCTGCTGAAATACAGAAAGAGTGGACGGCGGAGCGTTTTTGGGTTATACTGTCAGGGATAAGGAAAAACGCTTTACGGAGATGGAATATACTTTATGAGAAGAATCCTTGCCCTGTTGCTGCTCTGCTCGCTGTGTTTTACGCTCTGCGCCTGCGGAAAGAAGCAGGAGGAGCCCGTGGAGACCGTCACGCCCGTGCAGATGCAGCGCAGCTACCGCAGCTATGAGATCACCCCGGACAACTGGCAGCAGTATTTCGAGATCGTTGAAATCCCGCTGTACATCCTGACCAGCACGGAGATCATCTCCCAGGTCTGCCAGAACTACTGCGTGGTGCTCAAGGACGAGTACCTGCCCTACCTCAACCCGGAGGGCATGTACAGCGTCCGCTTCGAGCTGAACTTTGACATCTATGTGGAGACGCTGGAGATTGACACCGTGCACTACACCTACCGCCACATGGGCGACAGGCTCTACGCCACAAACGCCACCAAAACCGCGGTCTTTGACCGCGCTGCCCTCCCCCGCAGCGCCTACGGCACCGACTACAACGCCCGCGTGGGCTATGCCAACGCCTTCTTCAACGGCTGGGCACAGATGCAGCCGGAATCCAAGGTCTGGGCCGGCTTCTATCTCGACCCCTCGGCGGTGCAGGTGTTGAGCGCGGCCGGCACCATAGAGCTCGCGGTATAGTACGGAAACAGAAAAAGGGATGTGACCAAGATCACATCCCTTTTTCAATATCCAGGCGCAGAGATCCGTTTTCCACATGTGCCTTCAGTGTGTCGCCGGGGCAGGCACTGCCGTCCAGCAGCAGCTCTGCCGCCGCGTCCTCGATGCAGCGCTGAACGCTGCGGCGCAGGGGGCGGGCGCCGTAGTTTTCGTCGCTGCCCTGTTCGGCCAGCCAGGAGACGGCCTCTTCATCCACCTCCAGGCGCAGCCCTTTTTCCGCAAAGCGCTCCCGCAGCGCGGCGAGCAGCAGCTCCGTGATGTGCAGCATCTCCGCCTGTCCCAGCCGGTGAAAGACCAGGATCTCATCCACCCGGTTGAGAAACTCCGGTCGGAAGGTGGCGCGCACCTGGTCCATCACCTGCCGGCGCATGGTCCCGTCGTCCCGGGCCGTGCCTGTGTCGAATCCCAGCGGACTCCGCCCTTCGCTGATGATCTTCGCGCCCACATTGGAGGTCATGACGATGAGCGTGTTGCGAAAATCCACCTTTCGGCCGCCCGCGTCGGTCAGATGCCCGTCATCCAGGATCTGCAGCAGCAGACTCCATACGTCCTCGTGCGCCTTTTCGATCTCGTCGAAAAGCACCACGGACCAGGGCTTGCGCCGCACCTGTTCGGTGAGCTGCCCACCCTCCTCATAACCTACATAGCCCGGAGGCGAGCCCAGAATCCGGCTGACGCTGTGCTTTTCCATATATTCCGACATATCCAGGCGGATAACCGCCTGCTCATCGCCAAAAACAGCCTCGGCCAGCGCCCGGCAAAGCTCGGTCTTGCCCACGCCGGTGGGTCCGAGGAACAGGAAGCTGCCCACCGGGCGGGCAGGGTCCCGCAGGCCGATACGGCTGCGGCGGATGGCCCGCGCCACCGCGGACACCGCCTCGTCCTGCCCGATGACCCGCCGCCGCAGGCGCTCTTCCAGGTCCAGCAGGCGCTCTGTCTCGCTCTGATCCAGCCCTGTCACCGGGATCCCGGTCCAGAGAGCGACCACCCGGGCCACGTCTTCACTGCCGACGGTGCCGCCGCTGCCGCTGAGACGGAGGCTTGCCGCCGCCTCGTCCAGCAGGTCCAGCGCTTTGTCCGGCAGAAAGCGGTCCGGGATATAGCGCACGGAGAGGCGATGGGCCGCCTCCAGCGCCTCATCCGACAGGCGGACGCCGTGGTGTGCCTCCAGCCCGGGGCGCAGGGAGCGCAGGATCTCCAGCGTCTGCTCCCGGCCCGGCTCGGAGACCTGCACGGGCTGAAAGCGGCGCTCCAGCGCGGAATCCTTCTCGATGTGGCGGCGGTACTCCTCCGGCGTGGTCGCGCCGATGATCTGGACTTCGCCCCGGCCCAGCGCGGGCTTGAGGATATTGGCCGCGTCGATGGCCCCCTCGGCGCTGCCCGCGCCGATGATGGTGTGCAGCTCGTCGATAAAGAGGATCACGTCCCCGGCGCGCTTCACGTCCCGCAGAACAGATTTCACCCGGTCCTCAAAATCGCCCCGGTACTTGGTTCCGGCCAGCATGGCCGGAATATCCAGCGAGACGATACGCTTGCGGCGCAAAGGCTCCGGCGCGTCACCCCGGGAGATGCGCAGCGCCAGGCCCTCGGCCACGGCGGTCTTGCCCACACCGGGTTCGCCCACGAGGACGGGATTGTTCTTGCTGCGGCGGGACAGGATCTGTACGGCGCGCCGGATCTCCGTCCCCCGGCTGACCACCGGGTCGATGCGTCCCGCGGCTGCCAGCTCCGTCAGGTCCCGGCTGTACTGATCCAGCACCCGGGTCTCGGCCCGCCGTCCGCTGCGCAGCTGTCCCGGCAGGCTCCTGCCCTCCGGCGCGGGGCTTCCGAACATATCCACAATATCCGTGACCAGGTCGTTGGGGTCGAGACCCAGCTCCAGCAGAAGCTGCGTGCCGCCGCAGTCCGGCTGGCGCAGAATCCCCATCAGCAGGTGCTCGGTGCCGATGAAGCCCTGCCGCAGGATGCTTGCCTCCTGCGCCGCCCGCTCCACGGCGCTGCGTGCGTGGAGACTGAGCCCCTGCATCGGCAGAGAGGACACTCCCGCGCCGAGCCGCTCCGCCAGCAGACGGCGAAGCGGACCCGGAGCCGCGCCTCTGCGGCACAGCACGCGGCCTCCCAGCCCGTCGCCGTCGGCCGCGATGCCGATCAGCAGATGCCCGGTGCCTACAAAGCTGTGGCCCATCTCCCCTGCCGTGCAGCGGGCAAGCTCTATGGCCCGCTCGGCCCGGTCGGTAAACTTCTGGTTGCTTTTCATACGCCCTGTCCTTCCTGTTATGTTGCCATCATACCGCTGCGCGGCTGCCGAATGGGGCAAATCCCCGTCGTTCAGGTTTCATTATTGCCAGAATTCCAGGGCTTTAGAAAGCGGGAGAAAAAAATCATTGATTTTTTCGAAACTTGTGCTACAATGATCCCGAAAAGAGGCTGAATAGCCTGCAATTTCCTATTTTAATTGTGGGAATTGTACTAAAACGAATTAGGAGGTAACACCATGGCTTACGTTATCACCGATGAGTGCCTGTCCTGCGGCTCCTGCGCTGCGCAGTGCCCCGCTGAGGCCATCGACATGGGCGATCTGCACTACGAGATCGACGCGAGCAAGTGCCTGGAGTGCGGTTCCTGCGCCGCCCAGTGCCCTGCTGAGGCCATCGTGCTCGAGTAATCACACGCCTGGAATGAGCGGCTCGGCCGCTCTTTCCTTGGACGTGTGATTAAACATATCTAACTAATGAACGAGAAAATGCTCGAACTATGGCCCGGCGGGCCGCTGTTCCGGCAGACGTCGCAGGCGCCTGTGGGAACAGACTCGGTGTTGCTTTCAGCCTTTGCCGCCGGCAAAGGAAGCCGGGGGATCGACCTGGGCTGCGGCTCGGGGATTTTGATGCTGCTGCTCCTCACGGCTTCGGAGAAGCTGGAGATGACAGGGCTGGAGATTCAGGAGGAGGCTGCGGCCCTGGCCCGGGAGAATCTGGCGCGCGCAGCTCTTTCCGGCCGAAGCACGGTCCTGCACGGAGACCTTCGCCGGGCGCAGGAGCTTCTGAAGGCCGGGAGTTTTGATCTGGCAGTGGCAAATCCCCCCTATTATGCCTCCGGGCGCGGCGCCTCCGCGCCTGATCCGGGCAGGGCGACGGCGCGGGAGGAGAGTGACTGCACGCTGGAGGAGCTCTGCGCCGCGGCGGCCTGGCTGCTGCCCACCGGCGGGCGCTTCTGTCTCGTGCACCGGCCGGAGCGGCTCTCAGAGCTCTTTTGCGAAATGACGCGGCAGGGTCTGGAGCCCAAGCGGCTGCGGCTGTGCTGTCACCGGCCGGGCGCCGCGCCGAATCTGGCGCTGGTAGAGGGCAGACGGGGCGGAAACCCCGGGCTCTGCGTCGAGCCGCCGCTCTATCTCACCGACGCCGAGGGGAAGGAGACCGAGGAGATCCGCCGGATCTACCGCAGAAAGAGTGAATAAAAAACGTCAAGCCGTTTCCGGGATTGTCCGGAAACGGCTTGACGCTTATGTGAAAAACGGAATCAGGCGTTTTGTTTGTTCGCGCCGACGGCCTGGAACACGACCACGGCGGAGAGCAGCACGATGCCCACGATGTCGGTCAGCATGCTGGGGTCCATCATCAGCAGGCCGCCCGCGCCGATCAGGATGCGCAGCAGCGGGTTGAGCGGGCCGCGCAGGTAGCCGTTGAGCGCGGCCGCCACACCGAAGATGCCCACGATGGAGGTGGCCACCACCAGAATGACCTGGACGGCGGAAGTGTCGATGAGCAGCATGGCGGGGTTCAGCGCGAAGATGTACGGGACAACGAAGGCGCCGACGGCGAGCTTGGAGGCGTTGAAAGCGGTCTTCATGGGCGGCGCCTTGGCGATGGCGGAACCGGCGTACGCGGCCAGGGCCACCGGCGGCGTGATGTCCGCCACGATGCCGAAGTAGAAGACGAAGAAGTGGGCCGCCAGCACCGGGATGCCCAGCTGGATCAGAATGGGTGCGCAGGTGGAGGCCATGATGCAGTAGTTGGCGGTGGTGGGCACACCCATGCCCAGCACGATGCAGCAGAGCATCGTGAAAAACAGCGCGATCAGCACAGACCCGTGGGAGAGGGTGATGATGGCCGTGATGATCTGCGAGGCGAGGCCCGTGATGGTGATGCAGCCGCCGATGATGCCGGCCACACCGCAGGCGGCGCCCACGGAGATGGCGCTCTTGGCCCCGTTGGCCAGCGCGTCGAAGAAGACGGCGGGGCTCATGACGGCCTCCTTGCTGAACATGCAGACCGCGGCGCAGACGATGGCGATCAGCAGCAGCGCGAGCTTGATCCCGCCGGGCAGATCCACAAACAGATAGCACAGCAGCGCCGCAATGCCGACCACGCTCACAGGCGGGTTCCGGTGGGCGTTGGCGACCTGCACGGCGAAGAGGATCGCGACGGCCGCCGCGAAGGCCATGGTGTTGCTGCCGGAGGAGACCAGGTATACCAGGATCACCAGCGGGAGCAGCAGATAGCTGCGGCCGATGAGCTTTTTGAAGACGGGCAGCGCCTCCGGGTCGATGCCCTTGAGGCCCAGCTTCTTCGCCTCCAGATGGACGGCGATGAAAATGCCCGTGAAGTACAGCACGGCGGGCAGGATGGCCCGGACGATGATGTTCGAGTAGGGGACGCCCACATATTCAGCCATCAGGAAGGCCGCGGCGCCCATGATGGGGGGCATGATCTGGCCGCCGGTGGAAGCCGCGGCCTCGACGGCGCCGGCAAATTCCGGCTTGTAGCCGGTCCTTTTCATCATCGGGATCGTAACGGAGCCGGTGGTCACGGTGTTGCCCACAGAGGAGCCGGACACCATGCCGCAGAGCGCCGAGGAGATGACCGCCACCTTTGCCGGGCCGCCGGAGAAGCGGCCGACCAGGGAGTTGGCCATGTCGATGAAGAACTGCGCGATGCCGGTGCGCTCCAGAAAGGCACCGAAAATGATAAAGACCAGGATGAACTTGGCACAGACCTGGATAGGCGTGCCCAGGATCCCGCCGCCCTGCACCTTGTAGAACAGGCTGATGGCCACGTTGCGCACGGTGGCGGCGGCGCTCAGGTGCTTGACGCCCAGGTAGTAGTACAGCGCGTAGCCGATGAACACGCCGGCCACGCAGAGGATGGGGATACCCACCGCCCGGCGGCAGAGCTCCAGCAGCGTCAGGATGCCGACGACGCCGATGGCGACCTCATAGGGGCGGATCTGGGACATGCCCAGACGGACGGTCAGGCTCTGGGCATTGACGACCATGTAGAGGAAGGCCGCCGTGCCCGCGAGCATGAGGATCCAGTCATACCAGGGGATGTGGTTTACGTGCTGCACGCCCTTTTTGACGGGGTAGTTCAGATAGCCCACCAGCAGGATGCCGGCCACGAAGGAAGGATAGCGGATCAGGTCCAGCCAGGTGGCAAAGAGCGTGACATAGATCACAAAGAGGGAGAAGATCGCCATGACGGCATAGACGGCCCACTTCTGCCAGCCTTCCCAGACGCGGGTGTTGGATTCGCGGTCATACTTTTTCATGACCGCATCCATGGCAGTCTGGTCGAATTCATGTTCGTCGGCCGCGGAAGCCGTCGGGAGTATCGGTTTGTTCTTTTTCTTGTCAGCCATGGGATTTCCTCCGTGTGCAGATTGGGATAAGACAAAGATACGCGGCGGAGTGCCGTTTTCAACGGCACTCCGTCGAGCGTTTCAGCTGAATTTGACAGAGCGCAGGGCTCAGTCCGCCGTATCCACGGTGATGCCGTTCTCGGCAAAGAACTTCGCAGCGCCCTTGGCGAAGGGAACGGCGATGCCGTCGGTGGCAAAGTCGAGGGACAGCTCGGCGCCCTTGGCGTGCAGTTCGGTGATGGCGTCGGCATTGTTGTAGATGGTGGAGACAATGGCGTAAGCCACATCGTCAGACAGGTCGGCGCGGCAGACCAGGGTCGCCTTCACGGTGACGGTCACGGTGTCGTCGTCAAAGCCGTTGTAGGTGCCGCCGGGGATGGTGTAGGAAGCGTACCAGGGGCAATCAGCCAGGAGCTTCGTCATGTGCTCGTCGTCGATGGAGACCAGGTACACGTTCTTGGCGGTGGCCAGATCCACGATGGAGGTGGTGGGCGCGCCGGCGGTGGTGAAGGCGGCGTCGATCTTGCCGTCCTTCAGGCTCTCGGCGGAATCGCCGAAGGACTGGTAGACAGGCGTGATGTCGTCAATGCTCATGCCGTAGGCGCCGAGAATGTCAACGGTGTTGAAGTAAGTACCGGAACCCACATCGCCCACGCAGACGTTCTTGCCGGCCAGATCGGAGACGGACTTGATGTCGGGATCGCAGGTGACGATCTGCACGGTCTCGGCGTAGAGGCCGCCCAGCACACGGAAGCCGGTCAGGGGGCCGCCCTCGGCAAAGCTGTTGTAGCCGTTGTAGGCATAGGTCATAACGTCGGACTGGACCGTGGCAAGATCATAAACACCGTCCACGACGATGCCGGTGAGGTTGGCTGCACTGCCGCCGGAGGAGACAACGTTGATGCTCACGTCGGTGTTCTGGCCGATGTAGCCGCCCAGCACGCCGCCGAAGGCGTAATAGGTGCCGGACTCGCCGCCGGTGCCCATGGTCAGCTTATGGTCGTCCTTCGCGGGCGCGGCGCTTTCGCCGCAGGCGCAGAGCGCAAATACCATGCAAAGAGCAAGCAGAAGAGCAAAAAGCTTTTTCATATTCAGGTCCTCCTTAATTGTATACAAGTATACACCTGTGCGGTGATGCCATAATACACGATTCCCCGGAGAATTGCAAGAGGAAAATGTAATTTTTTTGCAAGCAGACAAAATTCACTGCCTGCGCAGTGGTTTTTTATGCAGGATGGACGAAAACCCGGCTTGAAAACCGGCGCTGCGGGAAACAAGACTTGCCAAAAAAGGCCGGATGCGTCATAATACAGGCATGATGGATTTATTATATAAATTATATAAATATAAGGTAATCGCCTTCGATCTGGACGGTACGCTTCTGCGGGACGACAAAACGATCCCGCAGGAAAACCTGGAGGCCCTGTGGGCAGCCGATCGCGCGGGGATCCGGCTTGTGCCCGCCACGGGGCGCATCTACCGCGGCATCCCGGACGCGCTCCGCAAGCTCCCCTTCCTTCGTTATTATATTCTATCCAACGGTGCCGCCGTGTACGACAGCTGTGAAAACAGGACCCTCTTCCGGGCGGATATTCCGGTGGAGCTGGCGCTCAGCTGCTATGCCTGGCTGGACACGCTGCCCGTCATCTACGACTGCTATCAGAACGAGTGCGGCTGGATGTCGCGCTCCATGCTGGAGGCGGCTGCGCCATACTTCGTGCTGGAACCGGAGGTTTTGAAGATGCTCTACGGGCTGCGCCGGCCGGTGGAGGATCTGAAGGAGACCCTGCGTGAGCGGGGCGAGGGCCTGCAGAAGCTGCAGGTGTTCTTCAAGCCGGAGGATGAAGCGCTGCGGCAGGCAACGATCCGGGAGCTGCCCCGGCGCTTTCCGGAGCTCGCGGCGACCACCTCCGTGAAAAACAACATTGAGGTCAACAGCGTCCACGCCGGAAAAGGCAAGGCCCTGCTGGGCCTCTGCGCGGCGCTGGGCATTGACCCTGCCGCCTCCGCCGCCTTCGGCGACGGCAGCAACGACACGGAGATGCTGCGCATGGCGGGGCTGGGCGTGGCCATGGCCAACGCATCAAGTGAGGTGAAGGCCGCGGCGGACATCATCACAGACAGCAACGAGGACTGCGGCTTTGCCCGCATGGTCCGCCGCATTTTGGAGGGAACCGTATGATCGAACTCAAGCAGGGTGCTTTGTGCCTGCTTCTGGGCTATTGTCTCGGCAGTCTGAGCCCGTCCTTTCTGATCGGAAAGCTCCGGGGCTACGATGTGCGCAAAAGCGGCTCGGGCAACGCCGGTGCCTCCAATACGGTGATCCTGGTGGGCAGGATGGCCGGCGTTTTTGTTGCGCTGGTGGATGTTCTGAAGGCCTCCTGCGCCTGGTGGCTGAGCGCGG
>CAMKAP010000018.1 GCA_946410505.1 uncultured Clostridia bacterium | reverse complement strand
GTCTTCATCTCGCCGGCCTGGATCTGGCTGAACAGATCCTCCAGGCTGACCTTCTTGGTGCCGGGCATGGCGTTGTTGGCCTGCGCGATGCGGCGCTCCTCAGCCAACTCACGGGCCATGCGCTCATCCGCCACGGCGTTGAACACGTCGCCCGCGGAGGGCACTTCGGACAGGCCGGAGATCTCCACCGGGGTGGAGGGGCCGGCTTCGGTGACACGCTGGCCCTTGTCGTTGATCATGGTGCGCACACGACCCACAGCGGTGCCGGCGATGATGATGTCGCCCGTCTTCAGGGTGCCGTTCTGCACCAGGACCGTCATGATGGGGCCGCGGCCCTTGTCAAGGCGCGCCTCGATAACGGTGCCTTTGGCTGCGCGGTTGGGATTGGCCTTGAGCTCCTGCACCTCGGCCAGGATGACCAGGTTCTCCAGCAGGTTTTCGATGCCCATGCCGGTCTTGGCGGAGATGGGGCAGATGATCGTGTCGCCGCCCCACTCTTCGCTCACCAGATCGTACTCGGTGAGCTGCTGCTTGATACGGTCGGGGTTGGCGCCCACGGTATCCATCTTGTTGATGGCGACGACCACGGGGATATTGGCCGCCTTGGCGTGGTTGATGCTCTCAATGGTCTGGGGCATGATGCCGTCGTCGGCAGCCACGACCAGGATCGCAATATCGGTGACCATGGCGCCGCGGGCGCGCATGGAGGTAAAGGCCTCGTGGCCCGGGGTGTCCAGGAAAGTGATGGGGCTTCCGTTAATCTCCACGGTATAGGCGCCGATATGCTGCGTGATGCCGCCGGCCTCGCCGGAGACCACGTTTGCATGGCGGATATAGTCAAGCAACGAGGTCTTGCCGTGGTCGACATGGCCCATGACCACCACGACGGGAGCACGGGGCTTGAGGTCCTCGGCGGCGTCCTCATGGTCGTCAATAAGACGCTCCTCCACGGTGACGATGACTTCCTTCTCCACCTTGCATCCGAGCTCCATCGCGACCAGCGCCGCGGTGTCGTAGTCGATAATCTCGGACACGGAGGCAAAGACGCCCAGCTTCATCAGCTGCTTGATGACCTCGGAAGCGGTCTTCTTCATGCGGGAAGCCAGCTCGCCCACGGAGATTTCCTCGGGGATCTCCACCTTGAGCTGCTGTTTGCGGGCAATCTCAAGCTGCAGCTTCTGCATCTTGTCCCGCTCTTCCTGGCGGCGCTTGGAGGAAGGCGCCTGCTGGCGCTGCTTGTTCTTGCCGCCGATCTTCTCCTTCTTGCCGCCGGAGAAGTTGTTGCCGCGGTTGTTGCCGACGTTCTTGCTGCCGGCCATATCCTCAAACTTTTCGTTGTACTTCTCGATATTGACCGCCGCGCCGCCGCGGGTATCCACCACGCGCTTCTCCGCGACCTGGCGGGGCGTATGGGGCTTGTCGGGCCTCTCCTGCTTCTGCGGGCGGGGCTGCTGTACCTGAGGCTGCGCCGCCTGAGGCTTCTGCGCCTGGGACAGCGGCTGGTTCTGTGCGCCCTTCGCCGGCGCCTGGCCGCCTTTGGCGGTCTGCGCGGCAGGCTGCGCAGCGGGCTTGGGCTCCGCTTTCTTCTCTTCCGCAGCCTTGGGCGGCGTGACCTTGAAGATTTCCTCCAGGCTCTCCACCTGGTTATGCTGGGTCATATACTCGAAGATAACGTCCAGCTCGTGATCCTCCAGCACCTGGGCGGTGCTCTTCGGAGCAGTGAGATAATCCGTGAGGATCTTGACAATATCCTTGGACGGAACATCAAAATCCTTCGCCACCTCACGAACTCTATACTTAATCAGGCTCATACGTTAGTCCTCCTTTTTCCGTTCCTCTTGTTTCTCTCTCCGGCCTTTTCCTGCTTTCGCCGCTCTGCGCGGGAAAAGCGCCTCGCCACCTCTTCGGCGGCCTCGCCATAGCGCTGCGGGTCCAGCTCCTCCAGGCGCTTGATCAGAGCGTTGCCAAAGCCCAGATCCGTCACCGCCGCCATGGAGCAGCTTCCCTGCCCCAGTGCGCCGCCCAGCTCCTCCTTGGTAAAGGGGAGGGGCAGCAGCAGGCAGCTCCGGGCGGCCACAAAGCTCTCGGCCCGCTTCTTCGCGTTGTCCGAAGCGTCGTCGGCCAGCAGCAGGAGCTTTGCCTTTCCCGCGCGCACGGCCTCGCCGGTGTTGTTCTCGCCAACCTGGAGGGCGTTGGCGCGGCGCATCAGGCCGAGAAATTTAAGTGTCCTCTCCCTCATTCGCCACGCTCCATCTGCGCATTGAGCGCGTCAAAGACCTCCTGCGGGATCTGGCAGGAGAAGGCCCGCTCCAGCGCTTTTGCCTTCACGGCTTTTTTCAGGCACCCGGCGTTTGGGCACACATAGGCGCCCCGGCCGTTGGCCTTGCCCTTAAAGTCCAGGCTGATCTCCCCCTCCGGGGACTTCACCACCCGGATCAGTTCCTTCTTCGGCTTCATCTCGCGGCAGCCCAGGCACTGCCGCATCGGGATCTTCTTTTGCATAAGACTGTCGCTCCTTTCGTTCTGTCATTCTGAGCGCAGCGAAGAATCTCATAAGATTCTTCGTCGCGTTCGCTCCTTAGGATGACAGTTCGTTTTTTACGCTTCGCTCTGCGGCTTGATGTCGATCTTGTAGCCGGTGAGCTTGGCGGCCAGGCGGGCGTTCTGGCCCTCCTTGCCGATGGCCAGGGACAGCTGATTGTCCGGCACGATGACGCGGCAGCTCTTCCCGTCCTCCAGCATGGTGACGCTCACCACCTCGGAGGGAGACAGGGCCGCGGCGATGTACTCCTCGGGATTCTCGGAGTAGTTGACGATGTCGATCTTCTCGCCGCCCAGCTCATTGACAATACTGGCCACGCGCCCGCCGCGGGGGCCGACGCAGGAGCCGATGGGATCCACGTTGGGGTCGGAGGACCAGACGGCCATCTTGGTGCGGCTGCCGGCCTCGCGGGCGATGGACTTGATCTCCACAGTGCCGTCGAAGATCTCGGGTACCTCCAGTTCGAAGAGGCGTTTCACCAGGCCCGGATGGGTCCGCGAGATAAGCACCTGGGGGCCCCGGGTGGAGTTGCGCACCTCGACCACATAGACCTTGATGCGGTCGCCTTCGGTCAGGTTCTCGCCCTTGATGCACTCATTGGGGGCGAGCATGGCCTCGGTAAACTCGCTGTTGGAGGAGATGCGGATGGACACGGCGCCGTTTCTCGGCTCGATGTGGCTCACAACGCCGGTGAGGATCTCATGCTCCTTGGAGGTGAACTCCTCGTAGATAATACCGCGCTCGGCTTCCCGGATGCCCTGGATGATGACCTGCTTGGCAGACTGGGCGGCAATGCGGCCGAACTTCTTGGTTTCCACCGGGATCGCCAGCACGTCGCCCAGCTTGGCGCGGCGGCTGATCTTCTTGGCAGCCTCCAGATTGATCTCATGGGAGGGATCCTCGACCTCTTCCACCACGTTCTTCATCACGTTCATTTCGATGCGCTTTTTATCCTCGTCGAGGATGACCTCCACGTTGTCCTCGCACTCGGGATTGTCGCGGCGGAAGGCCGTCAGCATGGCCTGACGGATTTTGTCGTACATGTAGTTGCGGGGGATACCCTTTTCCTTCTCAATATCCTCGATGGCTTCAAAAAATTCTGCGTTCATGCTTCTCTCTCCTGTTCAAAATGAAACGTGCAGATTGACTTTGGCGATCTGCGCTTTTTCAAAACTGTGCTCCTCACCGCCTGCGGTGAGGCTCACATTGCCGTTGTCGTAGGCGCTGAGCGTACCGATGAAGCTCTTCTGCCCGTTCTGCGGGCGGTAGAGCCGCAGCTCGATCTCATGGCCCATAAACTGCTCAAAATCCGAGGGACGCTTGAGCTCCCGCTCGGCCCCGGCGGAACCTACCTCGAATACATAGCTCTCGGGGATGGGATCCTCCTCGTCCAGGATGGGGTCCAGCCGCCGGCTGATGCGCTCGCAGTCGTCGATGCCGACGCCGCCCTCCTTGTCGATGAATACCCGCAGGTACCAGGTGCCGGCCTCCCGGACGTACTCCACATCCCACAGGCTGCAGCCCTCCTCCTCAACGACCGGCCGGACGATCCCGGCGACGCGTTCACTGAGCTTGCTCATCTGTTCACCTCTACTGTTCACCAAAAAGGAGTGGGTCTTTCAACCCACTCCATGGAACTCAAATCTTACTGTGTAATCATACCACCGCATTCTGTATAATGCAAGCATTTTTTGCGGTGGGATGCAGATCTTTTGTACGTCGGCCGCCTTTTTCGGCGCTCAGACCAGAAAGCCCCCGTCTACTGTGATCACCTGCCCGGTGATATAGGGGTTCTCCGCCACCGCGAGCACCATCTGGGCGATCTCCTCCGGCTGTCCGAGCCGCCCCAGCGGGATCTCCCGGGCAAGCTCCTCCAGCGTTTCCTGCCCCAGCACCTGTACCATATCGGTGTCGATGACGCCCGGCGCCACGCAGTTGACGCGGATACCGGAGAGCGAGAGCTCCGCTGACAGGGAGCGCGTAAGTCCTATGATGGCGTGCTTGGTGGAGGAATAGGCCGCCTCACAGCTGGCGCCGTGGCTGCCCCAGATAGAGGAGATGTTCACGATGCAGCCCGCATGCTCATGGAGCATGTTCCCCAACACCGCCTGGCTGCAGTGAAAGCAGCCGCCCACGTTCACGGCGTACAGCCGCTGCCAGGTCTCCTCCTCGATGTCCTGAAACTGCTGCTGTTTTGCGATGCCCGCGTTATTCACCAGCAGCGTTACCGGTCCCAACTCCCGCTCAATGCGCGCGACCATGGCCCACACGGCCTCGCGGTCCGCCACATCACACTGCTGCGTGATGACCTCGCCGCCCTCCGCGCGGAGCTCTTCGGCCAGTTCTTCGGCCTTGTCGGCGCGTTCAATATAGTTGATGCAGACGCCGTAGCCCGCGCGGCTCAGCGCCGCGGCGATGGCGGCGCCGATCCCGCGGGACGAGCCCGTAACCAGTGCGACCTTCTTCATTGCTTCAGGCCCTCCTCGATCCGATTGCGTGCATATTCGGAGAGCTCCGCCGTGCTCATCGCTTTGACCTTTTCCGCCGGGATCACCTCAAGAATGTCCAGGTACACGTCGGTGGGACGAAGAAACAGGCGCTTTTTCACTTTCTCGGTCCCCCTCACGCAGGCCACCGCCAGGGGTACATTGGCGCGCTGGGCCGTCTTGAAGGAGCCGGCATGGAAGGGAAGCAATTCCCCCGTCCGGGTCCGCGTCCCCTCGGGATAAATGCCGATCGAGCAGAGGTCCCGCTTCATATAGTCGGCGGCGGTCAGGATGGTCTTGAGCGCAGCCCGGTCATTTTCCCGGTCGATGGGCAGGTAGCCTGCGTTATAGGCGATGTCGCCCACCATGGGGATCTGCATGTTGGAGGGCTTTGAGATAAAGGAGATGTTCCAGCGAAACATAAAGCCGATGACCATCAGGGGGTCGAACATGGACCTGTGGTTGCACACGAAGAGGAAGCGGCTGTCTGTCGGAAGCTTCTCCTCGCCGGAGATATGGGGCTTCAGACCGCCGTACAGGCAGAGAAAGCGCCCGACGCCGCGGCAGGCCTCCCGCGCGCGGGGATTCTGCTTTTCCAGAGGCTTTGTCCGGTCCACCGGCAGCACCAGCAGCCACCAAATCGCCACATAGACCCCGTGCATCAGCACAAATACCAGCACGAATACCAGTACGCCAAGCAGCCAGTGCCAGTGGGCCAGCGCCACCACGGCCCAGGCAGCGGCCAGCGCGCAGAGCAAAAACACCAGAGCGTAAATCATAAGCGGGTACCTCAAATGACAACAAATTACCCGCTTATTTTATAACAGCGGCAGGGAAAAAGCAAGGCCGCCGATCCCCGCCGCAGGCCTGATTCTCAGGAAATGAGCTGTCGGATGGTCTGATCCGCGCCGGTGGCGGCAAGGCCGGAGGCGATGCCCACGGCCGCAGCGTCGATGAGTTTTTCGGCCGGAAAGTCGGGCATCACGCCCAGGGCCAGCAGGCCCAGCGCGCCTCCCAGCAGGCCGCAGAGCAGTGGGATCCACTTGTTGTCCAGCTTCGAGAGCTTCACGCCCAGGCCGCCCAGATAGCAGATCAATGTAATTCCGGTGATTTCCATATCGTCGATTCTCCCTTTCCTTTCGCGGCGGAGATTCTTTCGTTCCTCCGCCGCGGTCTATCTTCGTGAAAAGTATTACTCGTGCGCCTTCTTGTTCAGGTGCTTTTCGATCCTTCCGATGGCATCGGTGACCGGGCCGTTGCAGCCCTGCTCCTTCAGGCCCTTCAGGCAGGCCAGCACCCCGTAGGTCAGCAGCCCCTGCTCGTCCTTCAGTTCGCTGATGTCCTCCCCCTGCTTTTCCTGCTTCCGGTACCAGTTATAGGCACGGTTGTAGGAGCCCAGCAGGGCCAGGGCAGCGGCCAGCACCGCTGCGGCGGTGATCAGATTCTGCGCGCTTATGAACATTTCTTCACGCTCCCATCAGCGCCTTCCAGCTCTCCGGTCCCAGTACGCCGTCCACTGCGAGTTTCCGCGCACGTTGAAACTGATACAATGCTCCGTAGGTGGCGGGTCCGAATTCCCCGTCCGCTCCCCAGGGACCGCAGCGAAAGCCGCGGCCGATCAGCAGCAGCTGCGCAGCCCTTACCGTCTCCCCCATGTCTCCGCGTCGCAGATACGGCAGCCGGATCACAGCCTCCTGGCTTTCCGCTGCGGCCGCTTCCTGTTTCTTCTTCTCCGTCTCCTGCACCGCGGGCCGTACATAGTCGTCCGCCATTTTCAGATAGTCCGGCTGCCCGTAGCCGCGGATGAAGCGGGCGTCGATATGCAGATCCCGCAGTCCCACCGCGTCTGACTTGTTGCCCTCGATGACCTTAAGCAGATTGCCGTTCACGCTCACAACCAGTCCCACATGGTCGCTTGCGCCCCGGCAATCACCTTCCCCGGTGTCTTCCCAGTCGTAGAAAATCACATCGCCGGGCTTCGGCACGGCAAAGTCCTGTTCCTCAAAGCGCCCCGCCTTTTGATACAGCGCGATCATGGGCTCGCAGGCGCACTCCGGGAAGAGGATCTCTTCCAGCCCCGCCCGCTTTCCCACCGCGGAAACGAAGGCCGCGCACCAGGGGTCCTCATAGCGCATCCGATAGCCCCGGGGCAGGGGGCGGATGCTGTTGTAGCAGTCGATGATGGGCCGGTTGCTGCCGTCACTCTCCCGGCAGCCCAGCCACCCCCGCGCGATTTCGCAGACTCTGCTTCGCAGTTCACTCTCTGTCATTGGCTTTCACCTCTTGGACAGGCCGCCCTTGAAACCCGTGGAGCTCGCGGAGCCGTTCCCGCTGCCTTTACTGGTCTTGGATCCGCTGACGGTCTTGTGGGCGGTTGCGCTGCTGCTCCCGCTCGACGTCTTTGCCGAAGCAGCGCTCCGGTAGTAGACCGCGCTCCGGGCCGGCTGGCCAATGCCCTTTGCTCTCTCATATTCCTTGCGGAGCGCCTCTGCCGATGCACGGCTCAGCCCTGCAGCGGAGAGCTCGGTGTCGGTGGGACTGTAGCCCGAGCCGCTGATCAGCTTGACCAGGTTCTGGTAGCTGTCCTGCCGCTGCTTGTAGCTCTGCTGTGCCCGCTTGCTCTCCTGCTCCAGCCGGTAGCGCTCGTCGGCCAGAGCGTCCCGCTCCCGCTGATAGGCCGCGGCCGCCTCGGCCCGCTCCTGCTCCCGTTCTCCCTCCCGGCGCTGATACGCCAGATCGTAGCGGTCCCGCAGGCTCTCGCCCTCGTCGAGATAGCGCTGATACGCCATACCGTAGAGCTCCGGCATGGCCTCGCTGAGCTGCCGCAGATACTCGTCAAAGCTCTGCTGTCCCACCGCCTGGGCATAGCTGGAGCCGTAGCCGCCCGTGAGCGCCGCGGCAGAGCCCATGGTGTCGCGCATGGCGAGACGGCCGTTCTGCACATATCGGTCGGCAGCGCTGCGATACATCGGGTCCTCCGCCGCGTGATACGAAAAGCTCCTGCGCCCCATCAGCGCCTGGTACAGCTCCTCCAACTCGGCGTCTGCGGGATCAAACTCCCTGTATGTTGCCATTATTTCCTCCTTGCCGGGGACTGTGTCCCCTCCGGCTCTCCCTTACTGTCCGTTTATTTCCATCTTCCAACGGCAAACCAGCGGATCACAAAGGAGCTGCCGTTTCTTGCGAAAAAGTCATATATATGAGCCGTAAAACCCTCGCCGCTGTGGGCCCACGCGCCGAAAGGGACGCAATGGCCCGTAGAATAGCGTGAGTGTCCGGTAATCACAGCATTGGCGTCGGCGAACGGGATCGGGAAGTTGATGACACTGTTATCAAAATAGATGCCGCTGCTCCCGATCTGCGACAGCGTGTGTGCGCCGGGGTCGACCGTTCCCCATTGGATCAGAAGTCCACCGGCGAATTTTGCGTAGTTTCCCGCCGCGTTGCTTCCGAGCTCGCAAGGTACGCGCTCTGCTCCGATGTAGATCAGCCAGTCGGAAGGGATCTCAATGCGCTTGTCCGCCTGCGGAGACATGCCGAAGCCGACGCCCTCGCCATTCGGCCGGAATTTCATCGCCCATTTTCGGCTCGGGAGCTTTTGGACAACCGCGCCGCTGCTTCCGACGGTATCGCTGATCTCCAGTTTGATCTCGTAAACCGTGTCCGCGTCGATGGGCCCGGCAATGACCGTCGCACCGGAAGTATACGCCGCCCCGCTGCCATAGCTGCCGTTCGCTGTTTTCTGATACCGCCGAATTGTGGCGCTGTTTGCGCCTTCAAGACTGCTGTATACGGCTGTAGCCTTGACGGAATAATACGTGCCGTCCTCATCGGCCGCGCCGCTCTGATCGCAGCGGAAGAGACTGACCTGCCCAAGCGTGGGTGCCGCATAGCTCAGCGGCGTGATCGTCACGCTTGTGCTGTAGGAAAAGCCGCGCGAATCCGTGATCTTGACCGTGACGGCGGTCGTGCCGTTCAGGATCGGCGTCTCATAGGGAGACGCGCTGTCCGTCGCGTTGCCGACGGTTACGCTGTAAGAAGCAATCGTGGCTGCGTACTTCGTGGAAATTTTACTGCTGTCAAAACTGAAGCGCGCCCGGCTGATGCCCTGGATGTATTTGTTGATCCCGCTGCCGGCTCTCTCGTTGTACGGCGCATGGCTGTACCATCCATCGGAGGCAGTCGGCGAAACGTCCGCTGCGCGGAAGCTCAGCGTGATGCTGGTCTGTCTCGTCCCTCGGCTCGTGCTTCCGTAGAAGGTCTCTACGGTGATCGTCGCCGTCGCGCTGGATGCGTTGGGCAGCAGCGGGCCATAGACTGCCAGTGCCGGTGTCCAGCTCAGATAGGTGCTTGTCCCCTTGGTCTGCAGCGTCTCCGTCCTGCCCGCGCAGGAGGTTGTGACGGTGTAGTTTGCGCCGCTGCTGCCGCCTGAGAGCGTGATGCCGACCGCCGCGCCGAAATGGCCGTTGGACGCAGTCGGGGATGCGGGATTTCCGTAGGCACCGGAGAGCGTGACACTGACGCTCGTGATCTTCCACACGCCGTATCGGCTCTCTGCAGGATAAATCCACAGATAATAAGTGGTGTTTGGCAAAAGCTGTACGGAGGCGGGTCCGTTGCTCGCCATGATGTTGGCCCCGGCGTCCACCGCCACAGAGAATCCGCTTGCGGAAGCCGTGTTGATATAGGCCGTGCTGTCCGTTGTGACCGCAAAACGGAAGTTTTGCAGAGATCCCGACCCGGTCTGACCTACGGCGGAATAGGACCCCGTGGAAAAAGAAATGCTCGTCGCGCCGGTCGCGGGCGTCGTAAAAGCGAAGCGTCCCACGATCGGGCTGCCGTCATATCCGACGGTCCCGAAATATGCGCCGCTGCTTGTCTGATTGCTGCCCCTGTACCATGTTGCCGTTGTGCTCGCCATTACACCCTCCTGATTCCCCAGCCGCCGGCTGTTGTGATGACCCATCCCGCGCCGATCTGCATCCGGTCCTCCACGACCTCGCTGATCACATGCAGGGAGCCGTCGCCGGAATCGAACCAGCCGCGTTTGGAGCCGTTGACCCAGAACTGCCAGCCGGTGCTGGTGTAGAGACCGAGCGTCTGGCCGGGAGACAATTCATAGTATTGCAGGCCGTCCTGCTCATGCACCGCGCCGGTAAACTGCAGGTTTTCCGAAATGGCGATGCCAAAGGCAGTCTCCCCTGTGCCCGGGTCCGTGACGATGCCGCGCCGGATCTCGCCCTGGATCGAAGTCAGGTACGTGTCCAGTTCTTCCGTTCGCCCGCTGACCGCCTCGATCAGCGAGGCAAAATCGTAGCTCTCCACAACACCTCGCGCGGTAGTTGAGAAATCGGCTTTTGCCTGCTCCATATACTCGCCGAAGTCAGACTTGGCCAGATAATAGCTCTCCATCTCCTGCCGTGTCGCGCCGAGATCCACGGCGATGGTATCGGCCTGATCGGCAGTTTTGACGATCAGCGCCTTCAGATTTGCCGCGTTCCGGCGGATGGCGGCGAGCCTGTCCTCCTGCTCCTTCTGCTCCCGTGCCTCTGTATCCGAGCCGCTCGCTGTCGTTCTCTTCGGCTCCGCCTGCGCCTGCTCCGCCGCCTCCAGGCTTCTCGCCATGCGCACCAGGTAGTCCCGCAGCGCGCCCAGCTGCTGCTGGGTACTCCCCGTCAGGATCGGTGGATATTCGTACATGGTCTCTCCTTTCTCCGCCGCCCTGTTCGCTTACAGATCGCCGCCCGTCTCCAGAATACGCGTCAGGGCGCAGATTTTGCACTCGCCCTCACCCTCGATGCGCATCTGCAGATGGTCGCAGCGCCGGGGGCGGACGGGGATCACCGCCGTCCCGTTGCCGACGAGCTCCACTTCACCGTTCTTTTCCCAGTCTCCCTCGGAATCGTAGCGCAGCCAGAGCCGCAGCCGGGAGCCCGC
The DNA here is from genome assembly GCA_946410505.1 of uncultured Clostridia bacterium. The sequence continues at coordinate 5,076 of CAMKAP010000018.1, read as the reverse complement.
TGCCATGCGCAGCGTCAGCGTGTAGCGGGAGAGGTATTTTCGGTCCGGCGTCTGATAATCCAGAAGCCCGGTCTCCGCGCGCCAGGATAGAGATGCCTCCGGGGTCCCCACGCTTCCACGGAGTGCCAGCAGCTCGCCGGTGTCCGCGTTGACGGTATAGAGCTCTCCGCCGGCCGCGGCAAAGCACAGCGCATGCAAATCGTCCTCCCGATACCAGATCCCCCGCTCCGTGTCGTAGCAGAAGAAGCTCCAGTCTCCGCTGGCCGTCTCGCGCATGGAGAGGTAGTAAAGTCCGTCGATCCCGCCGCCCACGGCGCTGTCATAGGTCTTCTCGCCCAGCGCCGCGCTGATCGGCTGGGGAAAGCCGCCCTGCCATACGCACACGGCCCCGGCGCTCTTATAATACAGGCTCTCGCCCACCACCTGCAGGCTCCCGGCACTGCCCTTCTGCACGCCGCGGCAAACCGTCTCCTCCAGCCTGTGGGCGCCGACAGACGAAACGGTCACCTGATGTATGCGGTTTTCCTTGAAAAACGTGGGGTGTCCCAGATAGTTGACCGCGCCGGTCCACTGTCCGTCCGAGCCCACTGAGGCCGTCCAGGAATCGGTGCTCAAGCCCAGATACTGCCGGAAGTTTTTGAAATCGCCCAGGGCGGAGGCGTAGATCTCGTTGATGTTCTTCTCTCCGTTGTTTCCGTAGCGGCAGCCCCAGAGCCTGTTCTGCGCCTCGCAGACATAGTCCATATCCGGCAGGCGCCTGCGAAGGCGGATACTTCCCTCACAGGTCAATTCATGCTCGATGAGCCCCGCGATCACGATATAATCGTTCTCGGTTTCACCGCCGCCAACAGCATAGAGGATCTTCTCGCCGTTGAGGTTCTCCGCTGCCGCGCCGCACAACTCCACGCCGTCATAGCGGTGAAAGAGCGCGGGCACGCGGCCGAGGCTGGGAAAGCGCAGCCGGGTGTAGACGCTTGTGAGCTCCACCCAGCAGCCCTGCGCCGCGGAATATTGGCGCAGCACGGCGCTTGAGCCGGAGGAATCCAGCCAGAGAGCGGCATTGGCCGGTGTCTCCGGTTCTGTCTCCCCGGTGAGAGGATCGCCGAGGGTCTTGCCCTCGGAATCGCAGAGGCTGTAGACGATCTCCCCCTCCAGTGTCAGGTCCGCTTCCATGGCGCCGAAGTCTGCCGGGTCCTCGGTGTTGTAGTAGACTTTATCCGGGAAAATGAGCACATAGGCGCCCATGCTCACCAGCTGTTTGGCCCCCGGGCTCAGCCCGGTCACGGGCGTTGCCAGATCATTTACATAGAGCGTTCCCTGTTCCACCCGGCAGAGGGCGTCCTTGCCCAGGAGGCCGCCCGGAGCCTCCATGGTGCCGAGGCTACCCCGGCGCCTGCGCGTACAGAGCAGCGGGTACTGCCGGGAGGAAAGGTTCCAGGTATCGCTGAAGGCTCCGTCGGCCACGCGGGGCCTGTTGTCATAGCCCGTGAAGACGTCGGTGATGACACGTCTCTGCTTCGACGGGCGCAAATTGGGAAAAAGCATGCTCCGCTCCTTCCCCCTGCCTCCCTCCGCGGAGAGGCAGGGGCAGAATTCTAACAGATTACAGTTTCCAGGCCGCGGCCTTTTGGGGCAGCCGGTCCCGGTTGATACTGTCGGCCAGCTGGCGCCAGGCTGCAGACAGCAGCGCCAGGCTCTGCTGATACCGGCTGATCTCCCCGTTGTGCAGATCGATCTGGCAGAACAGGTAAGCCGTATACAGCTCGCTGTCATAGGGGAAGCCTACCAGAAGTTCCGTCTGCTCGGTATAGGCGTCTCCTTCCGCCGGAATCTCTCTGTCCGAAGGCTTTTCATGGGTCTCCAGCAGCTCCCGGCGGATCTGCCCGTCCAGTCTATGCAGCCACCGGAGCTTCTGTTCCGCCGGGTACTGATTGGGCCGCAGGCTGTCCGCCGCGGCGATCAGCTCGCCTGCGGTCATGCGCGGATCCTCTGCAGGCTGTCCATGGTCACATCCAGCGCGTCGCGGGCTCTCTCCGCGCGCGCGATCTCCCAGGCTACCTCAGGCGGCACGCTGGATTTCTTTCCTTTGGGCAGCAGATAGCTCATGCCGTTGATGCCTACGAACAGATTGGGGTCCTCGCGTTCCGCCCCTCTGGGGACGGAGACTTCGATGCGTTCCTCTTTCATGCCGTCTCGCCTCCTCAGTTCTCCTCGTCCGTCGCGGAGAAGCTGGAGCAGCTCATCACGCGCAGCAGGCGCTCGGGATAGAGGATCGTGGCGCCGTTGGTCTCGAACTTGTAGCCGATGGTGGAGAACTGGTTCAGCGGCCCGCCGATTTCGCCCTTGTCGTGAATGATCATTTCCAGGGCGCCTCCCTCGGGGTCGATGATGCCGAAGGCATCCTTGCCGAAGAAATAGCTGGCGTAGGTTTTGGTGTTGGCCTTGTTCTTGTAGTCGTTGCCGCCCAGCACGGGAGCAAAGACGTTTTCGATAAAGCGAACGCCGTGCAGCTCACCGATCTCGCCGTTGAAGAGTTCTTCGGGCGCGGCGTACTTATGGGCCTCGATCCAGCCCTCGCAGGAGCGCAGGTCATGGGCCACACTGGGGTGGATCACCGCGTAATAGCGGCCATTGATGCGGGGGACGCGGTTTTTCTTCATGATGGTGACGGCCTTGTTCACCATGGCGGGCGTCAGCATGCTCAGGGCGGAGGCAGAGGCCTCCATCTGGGCACAGGAGGCGGGGGTGGCGACGGTCCCGCTTCCGCTGACGGCCTCGCCGGTGGCAGGGTTCACGTTGTCGCAGTAGAGCACGTTCGTGCCCAGAAGGAGGGCGTCGCGGATCAGCTTCTCCTGGGTCTCGGCGGCGGAGGCGCCCATCTCCTCGGTGGCGCCCAGGATCACGTCGTCATAGGCCCGCAGCTCCAGCTTGTCGGTAATGGCGGTATAGGTGCCGTACTGATCCACCGCGCCGGTGACGGTGGTCACGCCGAACTTCTGGCCCGTGGGGATCACACCCTCGGTGAGCTTGGCGGCGCGGTCGAAGGTGTTCCACTTGCGCCATTCGACCTGGCCCTTGTGGTTGGCGGGCAGGGGCTGGCGCTTGGCGAACTGGGCATAAAAGAGCTCGGTGCGGGCGTTTTCCAGCAGCTCCGTGTCGTAGAAGGCCTTCAGCTCGGGGCTGAGGGTTTTGCTGTCGGTGAAGGCGATCGGCTCGCCGCCTCCGGCATTCACATAGGCTTCCGTGCCGTTGATCAGGGTCCCCGCGTCGGCAAAATACTGCAGATTGATGTTCATAGATTCTCTCCTTTTCTTTTCTCTCCGCGGCTCAGGGGTAGAGCTTCTCTCCCCTGGCGCCGGCTTCGAGTATGCGTTTTTTTACGCGCAGCTGCTCCTGGCGGGAGAGGCTGCGGTAATCGGCGGCTAGCAGCGCCGCCGCGCCGTCTCCGCCCTCTCTGGGTCTGCGGGCTGCGGCCTCGATCGCGTTTGCCAGCAGCCTGCGGTTTTCCTCTGCGCATCTGCTCTCCTCCTCCCGGCGGTGCAGCGCGTACCAGGCGTCCGCCACCGGCACGCCCACGCCCGGCGCTGTGAGGCGTACGAAGGCCGGGTCCCGCAGTGCAGCTTGCAGATCAAAATCCTTTATCTGCGCCGCCTGGGCATAGAGGGTCTCCAGATGCCCCCGCAGCCGCTGCGCGTCAAGCCCCGGATTTCCATTTGCCTCCCCTGCGCTAGGGGAGGGGCTGCGAAGCGGCGGAAGAGTCATCTCATCGATGCCGTTCTGAACCGCATCTCCTTCTGCCTCCCCTGTGTCGGCGGCGCTGCCGCAAAGCGGCCCAGGGTTTTCAAGTCCGGCGTCACTCCTATCGTCTCCCCTGTGCAGGGGGAGCTGGCCCGGCGCGGTCGGGTCGGAGGGTCTGGCATCCCTGCCGTCACGCGGCGCAGGGCTTGTCTCCCCCTGCAGGCAGCTTAATAGATCCTGTGTCATCCCTTCACCTCCAGATGCACATGCTCCGGTTTTTCTGTCGCCAGCAGCCGCAGCCCTGCGACGATCACCTCATACACCGCCTGTTCCCCGCCTCGAATTCGGCAGAATCCATCCGCCATTTCAACACACAATTTAGAAGCGGAGTGAGCTTCTTCGGGGCCCCCGGCAAAGCTGTTTCGCTTTGTCGGGGAAAAGGAAGAAGGAGGGAACGGATGCGCAGTTTTCCCGTTTTCACGGGGAAACGGAGCGGAGTGAGCTTCTTCGGGGTCCCCGGCAAAGCTGTTTCGCTTTGTCGGGGAAAAGGAAGAAGGAGGGAACGGATGCGCAGTTTTCCCGTTTTCACGGGGAAACGGAGCGGAGTGAGCTTCTTCTGACGCCAGTGTGTACATCAGAATGCTGAGCGCAGCGCATACGGGATCGGCGCCGGCTCTGCCCGCTCCGGCGTGGCCCTCGAAGCAGATCTCCGGCGTCTTCGGATCATATCGGATCTCCGTCATCCCGGGATCCCCGCGGTAACTGCCGCCGCCCGCGCCCGCTGCGTCCGATCCGTCTCCCCCTCCGGGGAAGAAGACGAAGGCGGTTCGGCTGAAGCTGCCGGCGCGTCTGTCAAGCCGCCTGTCAGTCCTGCCGCCATGTCGGGTCGAAAGCGTCTCGCCAGCGCAATGGCCAGCGCCTTGTAGTCCTGCAGCTCATTGAGCTTCTCGCGGAGGCCCATGCCGGCGGCGAGTCTGCCCATCATAAGCTCCTTGCCGTCAAACTCCATCAGTTCCAGCAGCCCCATGGCCTGCTGTTCGCGCCCGGGCTCAAAGAGCCCCAAGCGGTAGAGCTCCATGGCCAGCTCGTTCTGGCTCAGTCGGGAGTAGGCGCTGCGCTTCTGGGCGGAGACCTTGATATCGAACACAGGCTGGTGCAGAGCCTCCAGGCCGGGCAGTTCCCGGGGCAGCAGCGCGCGGTTATCCAGCATCACAAAGTCGTCGTGTCCGAGACTTCCCGTGATGCGGAACTGCCGGGGCAGGCTGTAGAACTGGCGGATCAGCTCGATGCACAGCTCGATTACCTCGGAGAAGGCCTGGTAGGAGGCGCGGGTGGCGT
>CAMKAP010000017.1 GCA_946410505.1 uncultured Clostridia bacterium | reverse complement strand
GCAAAGCTGCGCGGCGAAAAGCTCTTTCGCTTTTCGCCATCCTATAATCATTATTGGATTATACCAAGAACAGGACAATAAAACAAGCGCCGAAACAGCTTTCGCCGCTTCTTTTTGTCCTATCTGCAGAAGACAACGGGGAAGCAGCGGAAGCTGCTTCCCCGTGTGTTTTTTATGGCGTTTTCAGATCAGGCGGCGGGCTTGAAGGTCACGGAGATGGTGATGTCAAAGTCCGGCATGGTGAAGCTGTTGTTCGTCACGACCACCACGTCGGTGCCGCCGGTCTTGGTGACGGAAATGGCATTGAGCACATAGCCCTTGTCGGGGATGGGGTAGATGGTGACGACCTGGCCCTTGTTGGCGGTGTTCACGGTCTGTCCGTTGACCTGCATCAGATAGGTGCCGTTGGAGCTGGTGTGCATGCTGTAGGCACCGCCGCCGGCTGCGCCGCCGCCGGGAGTCGTGCCGGAGCCGGCGGGAGGACCGACGGCAATGGTGCCGGGCTTGGGCAGAACCAGGACCTTGCCGGCCGGGATCTGCGCGTAGTTGCGGATGTTATTGTACTTGGTGATCCACTCGTAATTCTTATAGAAGTCAACGCCCAGTTCTTTGCAGACCTTTGCGACGGTATCACCGGACTTCATCGTGTAAGTAATGGTCTCCGCCGTGGGTGTGGGCGTAGTGCCCGGGGTAACAGGCGTTACGGGCGTACCGGGGGTTCCGCTGCCCACAAGAACGGGAATATAGATCGTCTCGCCGACCTTGATGCTGGCAAGATTATCCCTGCTGTTCACGGCCTTGATCATTTTCTCGTTCTTGCCGTAATCCATGCCGTTGGCCTTGCACAGGCCGACGACAGTATCACCGCTGACGACCTTATGGGCCAGCACCTTGTAATAGCTGCCGGCAGCGGGAGCGGAAGTGCTGGGGAGAAGCAGAACCTGACCAACCTTCAGTTTGGTGTAGCTGGTGATGTTGTTGAGCTTGGAAATGGTATCGGAGTTCTTCTGGAAGCTGATGCCGTAGCCGTTGCAGACACTGTAGACCGTCTCACCGGATTTCATGGTGTGCTGGATCAGGTAATAACCCACAGGATCCCCGGAACCGGGCGCCGCCGTGGGAACAGGGCTCGTGCCGGGCACGGGCGTGGGAGCCGTGCTGGGCGTGGGAGAGGGCAGGACAGGATAAGTGCCGGGCGCGGGAAGCGTCAGCACCATGCCCACAGGCAGCTTGGAATAGTCTTTAATCTTATTGGTCGTCGTGATCCAATTATAATTCTTTTTAAAGTCGATGCCCAGCGTATCGCAGACCTTTGCCACTGTATCGCCCTGCTTGAGGGTATATGTTATGGTCTGGTTATCCGCCCAGGCGGTCGTGGAAAGCAGGTTGCCGCCGAGTGACATAACGAGCAGCAGGCTCAGCAGAACAGAAATCACACATTTTTTCATGAATGTTCCTCCCATGGGCCGTCTTTGACCCAATTCATCCCTGTGAAGCGCAAAGGCAGACAGCTTTCGACACTTCTAGCATTGTAGCCTAATTATAAAATGTTGGTTACCATAATGCAAGAGGTAATTTTAAAAAACATTAAAAATTAAGAACTGTTTCGCCCTGCGCAGGCTCGATAACAGCGCTGGAGATGGATTTCGGCTGCAGCAGAAGCGCCGCCTCCCTGTCCTGCAGGCGCACAACGACGGGGGCAGGAGTGTCCTCCCGGTTGAGCAGAATCAGCGCCAGCGTCCCGTCCGGCCGCTTCCAGGCCGTCATCTCCACGCTCTCGTCAAAGCGGCTCGCGCCGATACGCACTGAGCCCGGCGTGAGCGTGTGGGAGAAATGCTCCATATACTGCTGCAGCAGCTGGGGGTGAAGCCGCTTCTCCTCCGTGTCGAAGAGGAAGGGCGCGAGACAGTAGTTGCCCACGTAATTGGGGCCTCCCTGTCCGTCCAGCAGCAGGTTCCAATCCCCAAAGAAGCTGATGCCGTGGTTCAGATCGCCCATCATCTCGTGGGCAAAGCTGAGCGCCGCGCCGAAGGTGTCAGAGGGGTCAAACTTGGAAAACTCGATGCAGCTTTCGGAAAGGACCAGCTTTTTCCCGGGAAAAAGCTCCCGGCAGAGATCCAGAGCCTCAAAGTGGTCTCCGCTGTACCAGTGGAAGGCGGCGCCGGCGATCATACGGTCGGTATCAGCGTCAATGATGTCCCGCATCCACTCGTAGACCCGCTCCTTGTTGTGGTCCCAGAGATAGATTTCCAGCCCGGTGAGTCCGTGCCGCTCCAGGGCGGGCCAGAGGAAGTCCCGCAGGAAAACCTTTTCCTCCTGCGCGGTATACACACAGGAGTCCCAGGTCTGCACAGCCTTGGGTTCGTTCTGGAGGCTCAGCGCCTTCACTAGAAAGCCCCGGCTGAGGTATTCTTCGATGTAACGGCAAAGGTACTCCGCGTACTCCGCCCGGAACTCCGGCCGCAGGCTTCCGCCGCCGTGGCGTCTGCCGCTGGTTTTCATATGCCGCGGCGGCGACCAGGGGGCCAGCATCAGCGGAAGGCGCCGTCCGGCAGCCCGCTCGGCGTCGCGCAGCATGGGCAGGATCCGCTCCTCCACCCGTGAGAAGTCCAGTTTTCCCTTCTCCGTCCAGGCCTCATACTGGCCGGTGGAGAAATCACAGCTGTCGATGGGCACGCGCAGCATCTGATAGTTCATCCGCCGCGGAGAAAAATAGGTCTCCATCAGGCTCTGCTTCTGGCGCTCGTCCATCTGTGCATAGACAAAGCCCGCCGCGTCGGTGACCGCGCCGCCGAAGCCGTCCAGACTCTGATAGTAGATCTCAGGGTATAGATTCAGCACCCGGTTTTCCGTCTCTCCGGGAGCAAAGAGGACAGTTTGCTTGAACTGTTCGTTCCAGCGCCCGGCGCCGTAGGTGGTGTGCAGCTTCAGTTTCATGGCAGTCTCCTTGTCGATCCTGTTTTTTTATATTGTACTCTGTTTTCCCACGCTCCGCAAGGGGCCGGATTCTCTGTTGCAAAAGGCGCTGTTTTTTTGCTATAATAGAATGACGAAAAAGACAGAAGCGTGGGTGATCCTGATGAAAACAGCCTTTGATCCTCTGGCACAGCGCTATCCCTCCCAGCGATTTCCGCTCTATGCCCGCGGCGGGATGGTCAACTGCTCCAGCCCTCAGGCCGCGGCCGCCGGCCTGGAGGCGCTGCGTATGGGCGGAAACGCCGTGGATGCCGCCGTCGCCGCCGCAGCCTGCCTAACAGTGACAGAGCCCACCGCCAACGGCCTCGGGTCGGACGCCTTTGCGCTGGTATGGTGCGAAAAGGAGCAGCGGCTTTACGGGCTCAATGCCAGCGGCCCCGCACCCATGCTGGCAGACGCCCGGCGGGTGTTGGACGAAGGGCGGGACACAAACGGCAGGATGCCGACCCACGGCTGGACACCGGTGACGGTTCCCGGCGCGGTGGGCGCCTGGTGCGCGCTGAACGAGCGCTTCGGCCGTCTGCGCCTTGAGGAGGCTCTCTCCCCCGCCGTCCGTTACGCGCGGGAGGGCTATCCCTGCGCGCCGAACCTGGCGCACATGTGGGAGCTTTCCCTGGAACGCTACCGCAAAGTGCTGAAAGCCCCTTGCTTTGACGCCTGGTTTGAGACTTTCGCACCGCATGATCTGGCGCCGGAGGCGGGCGAGCTGATCGTTCTGCCGCATCACGCTGACACGTTGGAAGAGATTGGCCGGACAAAGGGTGAGAGCTTTTACCGCGGCGCGCTGGCCCGGCGCATCGACGCAGAGAGCCGAAAATACGGCGGTTTCCTCCGCTATGAGGATCTGGCCGCCTACCGTCCCTTCTGGGTCGAGCCGATCCGCGTCAATTACCGGGGCTATGAGGTCTGCGAGATCCCGCCCAACGGGCAGGGCATCGTGGCCCTGATGGCGCTGAACATCCTGAAGGAATTTGATTTTTCCTCCCGGGAGGATCCCCTTACCGCCCACCGCCAGATCGAGGCCATCAAGATCGCCTTTGCCGACGCACTCCGGTATGTCACGGACCCGACGGCCATGGAGCTGGACTATCATGCGCTCCTGCGTCCGGAATACGGTGCCCTGCGCGCAGCAGAAATCGGCGAGCGGGCCGAGATCCGAAGCGCCGCCGTGCCGCCGAAGAGTGGGACCGTCTACCTCTGCTGCGCAGACGGAGAGGGCAACATGGTCTCCTACATACAATCCAACTACATGGGCTTCGGCTCCGGGATCGTGGTCTCCGGTACCGGCATCGCCCTGCAGAACCGCGGGGCTGACTTCTCGCTGAATGCCGCGGACGCGAATGTTCTTCGTCCCGGCAAGCGCAGCTATCACACGATCATCCCCGGCTTTCTGATGAAGGACGGCCGACCCGTTGGCCCCTTTGGCGTGATGGGCGGCTATATGCAGCCTCAGGGTCATGTTCAGGTGGTGATGAACCACGTGGACTTTGCCATGGACCCCCAGCAGGCGCTGGATGCGCCGCGCTGGCAGTGGATGCGGGACGGCAGAGTCACAGTGGAGAGCCGCTTTGATCCCAGCCTCGCCCGCGCGCTGGAGCGCCGGGGTCATGCGATCTCGCTGGACCTGGACACGCCCTCCTTCGGGCGGGGCCAGATGATCGTCCGGCTCCCCAACGGCGTGCTGGCGGGTGGGACCGAATCGCGTACCGACAGCAACATTGCGCTGTTCTGACTCGTTTTTCTCAGCATAATCTGTCCTGCGTGTGCGGGACCGTGGAGGTGTTCTTCTTGCCTGTATTTGAACATCTGGCGCCCTACCGTGATCTGATCCTCACCACTCTTTTCTACGCCCTGGCCTTCTGGCTGCTGGGCAGGAAGCTCAAGTGGGACCGGCTCTGGCAGGTGCTGATTCCGGGCTTTGGCTACTATAAGCTGGGCAAATCGCTGGATATGGAGCGTGAGGGCCTGTTCTGCTTTCTGATGGATGTGGTCACCACGCTGCTCTCCCTGGTGCCCGAAACGCTGGTCGGCGAACGGGTCAACCTGGCGGTCACGCTGATTATTCTGCTGCTGTTCGTGCTGCTGGTGGTATACCGCATCCGGCTGATGCTGCGGCTGCTCAACCATTTCCGGATGAAGCGGGTCTGGATTCTCTTGGGCCTTGTCTCGCCGGGCATTCTGATGGTGATCATCGCCCTTGTCCCGCGTTTCCAGCCCGGTGATCCCGATGAGATGGTCGAGGAGTGGAAGGCCGGCACCGCACCGGCAGAGCTTGGGGACGAAAGCGGGCTCTTTCACCTCACAGACTCCGGGCTGAGCGTCGACCTGCGGGAGCGCTCTGTGAAGGATCTGTCCAAGAAGCGTTATTTGCTCAAGGATATTCAGCTGAACATCCCCAACGGCTCCATGGTGCTGCTGCTGGGCGGCTCCGGTGCCGGCAAGACCACCTTCCTCAACGCGATCATCGGCTATGAAAAAGCCGACGCCACCATCCTGCTCAACGGCTCGGACATCTACAAGGATTACAGGCACATGAAATACCGCATCGGCTTTGTGCCCCAGCAGAACCTGATCCGCGCCTGCGACACGGTGCGCCGCACTGTGGGCGACGCTGCCCTGATGCGCATCCCCACAAAGGTCTCCCGGGAGGAGCGGGAGAGGAAGCTCAACGAGGTCATGGATCTGCTGGGGCTTACCGCCGGCTGCCATGGTCTTGTGGGCAAGAAATCCGGAGGGCAGCTCCGCCGCATCTCCATTGCCATGGAGCTTGTATCCGATCCGGAGCTTTTCGTGCTGGACGAGCCGGACTCCGGTCTGGACGGCGTGATCGCCCGGGAGCTCTTTACCGAGCTGCGCGCCATCGCGGACACCGGCAAGATCGTCATCGTCATCACCCACACGCCGGACCGGGTCATCGATCTCTTTGACAAGGTCATCGTCCTGGCGCGCGACTCCGGCCGCTGCGGCCGTCTCGGCTTCTACGGCTCTCCGGAGGAGGCAATGGCATTCTTCGGCAAGGACAGCATGGAGGGTGTCGTACAGAGCGTCAATAGCAAGGACGCCGGCGGCGAAGGTCTGGCCGACGAATACATCGCCCGCTATCTTGCGCGCACGGTCGGCGGAAAGGAGGCTGCGGTACTGTGAATACGAACGATAAGCATCGGGGCAGACTGGCGCAGACCGGGATCTATCTGGGGAAGTTTCTGCGCATGTTCGTCTATCAGAGCGACTGGAAAGTGCTGCCCATGTGCGCCGTCATTGCAGGCGCCGTCATCTTCGTCGTCGGGCAGGGCCTCTTTGTGACCCAGGAGGGCACGCTGACGGGCGCCTTTGCGCTGGTCTGCGTCTGTCTCTGGAACGGCTTTTTCAACTCGATCCAGGTGGTCTGCCGCGAGCGAAACATCGTCAAGCGCGAGCACCGGGCCGGTCTGCACATGTCCTCCTACATAGCGGCGCAGGTGATCTATCAGTGCCTCCTCTGCCTTGCCCAGACCGCCATCGTGCTGGGCGTGTGCATCGTGGCCGAGGTGAAGCTCCCCGTGCAGGGGATCATCACGCCCTGGGGCATCGTGGACCTGGGCATTACCTTCTTTCTCGTCACCTTCGGCTCGGACATGATGGCTCTGGCCGTCTCCTGTCTCATGAAGACCACCACCGCCGCCATGACCGTGATGCCCTTCATGCTGATGTTCCAGCTTCTGCTCTCCGGCGGCTTTTTCCAGCTGTCCGGCTTTGCCGCAAAGCTCCGGGTGCTGTCTGTCTCCTACTGGGGGCTCAACGCCGTCAGCGCCGTAGGCCGCTATAATGAGCTGGGCATGGTCACGCTCTGGAACACAGTCTTCAAGTTCAAGGACATTGAAGTTCTGGACCACAAGCCCCTTCTGGAAATTATCAAGGAAGTGGAAAAGCAGGGCAAGGTCAACGATTTCCTGCTCTGGTCCGGCAGCTACAATCAGAATGCGCTCTTTGCCATCTCTCCGGAAAACGTGCTCCGCTGCTGGCAGGCAATTCTTCTGATCTCCCTGGTCTCCATCGTGTTTGCGATCATTGCGCTGGAGTTCATCGACCGCGACCGCCGCTGAACATTTCATCCTGTATCACGCAAAACAGCTCCTGCCCATGGCAGGAGCTGTTTTTGATTTCGCGCAGAGATCAATCCCGGAAGAAGCGCAGAATCCGGTCCTTGTAATCCGGCGCCGTGTCGAAGGCCGCGTGGCCGTAGCCGATATACATATAGAGTCTGAAATTCGGGTGCAGATCCAGCTTCTCCGCAATCTCCATGGTGGCGTCCGAGTCCAGCACCGCGTCCTCATAGACACCGATGGCCAGCACCGGGCACTGGATGCGTTCCAGCTCCTCCGTCACAGAGAAGTCCCGCATGGCGCGGGCAAGAACGACAAAGCGGGCAAGCTCCTCATCCGTCACGCTCTCCCCCGCCGCCTGCAGCGCCGGTCGGAACTGCTCGAACACGGCAGGGGGATAGATCTCCTTTCCGAAGTCCAGATACAGGCCGACCCGGTCCTTTGCCTCCGCCAGGCGGATCCAGTTTTCCACCACGGAAAACTGCTCCGGCGAGATGCGCGGAGAAGTGGAGCCCAGCACCAGCTTATGCACCAGCTCCGGGAACTCGATGGCGATGACCTGGGCGATCATGCCGCCCTGGGACGCGCCGAAGAGACACACATCGTGCAGCCCCAGAGCCTTCATGGCCTCCGCCGTATCCCGGCCCATGCCGCACACGGTATAATCCTCCGGCAGTTCCTCCCGCCGGTCAAAGAGATAGATCGTAAACTCTTCCGTGAGCGCTTCGTAGCTTGCGGCCACCGCGTCGGCGGCGCCCATGACACTCTGCACGCTGAGGCCCGGCAGGATCACCAGGGTCTTTTTGCCGGTTCCAAAGCGAAAATAGCGCATCGCAAAGTCTTTGGTTCTGACGGTTTCAACGGGAATGCTCATGGCTTCTCTCCTTATAATGATTATATGATGACGAAAAGCAAAAAAGCTTTTCGCCGCGCCGCTCTGCGGCGCAACAAAACAGCACAGCTGTTTTGCCATATATTCATTGCAATAAGCACCGCGCCAATGATTTCACAAATCATTGGGTGAAAAACTTGTCGTTTGGCGACGAAATCAATCGCAGCCTCGATTGATTTCGGCATGCGATGATTATTATCGTTTCAGGCTGCCGACGGACACCGGGAAATCAAACAGGGTCTCCGGGAAAGGCTCGCCGCGCAGGGTAAAATGCCACCATTCGCAGTCGATGGGTTCAAAGCCGCCTCTCAGCATGGCCTTCTGCAGCAGCATACGGTTGGCGTACTGCTCGTCGCTGATCTCGCGGCAGTCCGGGTGGGAGACCTCGCTGAAGAGGTCAAAGGGGCTGCCCATGTCCACTTCCCTGCCGGTACTCATATCCAGCAGCGTCAGGTCCACGGTACTGCCCCTGCTGTGGCTGGAGCGGCTGGCGATATAACCCCTGGCAAAGAGCTCCTGCTTCTCCAGGGTCGGGTAAAAAAAGGGCTTCATACGCAGATCCAGATCCTCAATGCCCCAGAGCACGAAATGGCGCACCGCCCGGGCGGGGCGGTAGGCGTCAAAGACCTTGAGCCGGTAACCCTGTACGTTGAGCGCGGCGCTCACCGCTTTGAGCGCGCGGGCCGCCTCGAGTGTCAGCAGCGCCACGGGCTCCTCATAGCCGTCGATCCGATCCCCGATGAAGTTGTAAGTGGAATGATAGCGGATCTCCTGGATGATGCCGGGCACATAATCGGCCAGCACCACGAAACCTGAGGCGTCCATCGCATCATGTATCAAATGGCTCATGCTGATCCTCCTCTTGCCTCCCGCAGCAGGCGCTGCGCTGCCCGGAGACGCTGCTTTTCATTTTCCTCAGTCCGTGATGACAATGCTCTCGATCACGGGCTGCGCATCGGCGGGGATGCTGCCGTTATTGTCCACGGGCTTTGCGTCCTTCGCGATCTGCTCCGCGATCTCCATGCCCTCCGTCACGCGGCCGAAGGCGGCATAGGCACCGTCCAGGAAGGTCGCGTCCGCAACGGTGATAAAAAACTGGGAGCTGGCGCTGTCGTAATCCTGCGCCCTGGCCATGGAGATCACGCCCTTTTCATGGCTGATCGGGTTATTTACGCCGTTATCGCGGAATTCACCTTTGACGTTCTCGCCGGAACCGCCTCTGCCGTTGCCCAGCGGGTCGCCGCCCTGGATCATAAAGCCGTCCATGATCCGGTGGAAGGTCAGGCCGTCATAGAAGCCGGACTCGGCCAGCTTCACGAAGTTTGCAACGGTGAGAGGCGCTGTACCCTCGTCCAGCTCCAGCTTGATGGTGCCGTAATCCCGGACCGTGATTTCCGCATGGCGGACGGTCTGAAAAGTCTCGACAGGCTCGGGCGGCGCTTCGGCGCCGCAGGCGCAGAGGCTCAGGCACAGCAAAAGCACAAGCATGGTGCATAGTCCTTTTTTCACCGTGTTACTCTCCTTTGTTCATGCAATAGTTCTGCATCTTCAGCCCGGACGGCGGCCCATGGGTCCGCCCTGCCGGGGCAGCTCCAGGATTCCCGCGATCTGCCCTGCGGCGAGCCGATCCCCCTGCCGGAACATCTCCACGGAAGGCTCGATCTCATAGCAGTAATTGCCCAGGATCTCCACGGCATAGCCCTCCCGCTGACGGCAAAGGGCGGCCGCCGCGTTATATACCGCCTGCCCCCAGCGCTGGTGGTAGTCGGAGGTGACGATGGTCATGCTGTGGACGCCGTTTTCCTGCATGATGCGCAGGGAATTGACGGCATTCTCCTGGGTGGTCATGGCGCGCTCGTCGATGAAGATGCGCCCGGGCTCAATGCCGCAGGCCTCGGTGAGATAGGCCTTCATCAGCCCCGCCTCGGTGTGTCCTTCGGGGTTGTTGTCCCCTGTCGCCCCGCCGGAGCACACAAGGATCGTCCGCGGAAAGGCGCGTGCCACAGCCGCCGCAGCCTCGCAGCGGCCCTTGAGCTCCGGCTGCATCTCACCGTCCTGCAGCTCATAGCCCAGCACAACGATGGCGTGGCTCGGGCTGTCGGGAATCCCCGTGCCGAGCAGCTCCTCCGCCCGCTCCTCTCCGTGATAGAGATACAGGCGGTAGTCCGGGTCCAGCCAGACCCGGCGCCAGTGTGCGGTGATGTTTTCCGCCAGCGCATAATCCCATTCGCTCACCGCATGGATCGCCGCAAGGTCCGCCGCGATCTCCCGCTCGCCGACGGTCTCCGGCATCCGATACGCACTCACCAGGTCATCCAGCAGCTTTGAAAAACTGGCTCTGTTTTCGGGGCTGACGGCCTGCTGCGGCGCAGGGAGCACCGGGGGCTGATTTGCCCAGACCAGCACCGGCAGCAAGAGCAGCGCAAGAACGCAGAGTGCCGCAAGCAGATATTGTCTTTTTCTCATTTTCTATCCTCCGGTCCGTTTTCTTCCAGAAAGCTCTTCACCCGCGGCATCGCGGCAAGGGCGCATCGCCGTCCGATCTGATATACCCGCTCCAGCTCATTGGGATCGTGCTCCGTCCGCCGGATGCCGAGGCTCTCGGGCGGGCGCAGCACCAGGATCTCGCCGCGCCGCTCCTTCTCCCCGATCTCCTCCATCTGCCGGTTGTACACCTCATGCCGCCGGGCCATGGCCTCGACCATGCGCGGGGCAGCGCGCATGGCAAGGCGCACCAGAGGCATGGCGGAGGAGGGCTTCTTGCGGTAGTCCGCCGGTTGGGTCAGAATGTACACATTTCTGTCATAGCCCTCTTCTTCCATGACCCGGTAGGGCACCGGATCGACGATACCGCCGTCCAGCAGGCGACGACCGTCTACCTCCACGATCCGGGAAACCAGGGGCATGGAGGCCGAGGCCCGCATCCAGAGCATGTCCCGCTCTCCCCCGTCGCAGCAGCGGTGGTAGACGATCTCCCCGCTGTCCACGTCGGCAGCGCCCACATAAAAGGCCATGGGATTGGCGGCAAAGGCCGCCCTGTCAAAGGGGTCCAGCACGTCGGGCAAAAGCCGGTAGCAGAAATCCGCGCCGTACAGATCGCCCGTCCGGATTAGGGAACGGAGGCTGCAGTAGCGCGCATCACGGCTGTAGCGCTTGTTGTAGCGGAGAGCCCGCCCAATCTGGCCGGATTTGAAGTTGCAGCCGAAGCAGGCGCCGGCGGAGATGCCCGCAGCGCCGTCAAAGCGGATATTCTGCTCCAGGAAGACGTCGATCACGCCGCAGGTGAACATGCCCCGCATGGCGCCGCCTTCCATAATAAGTCCTGTTTTCATACCTGTTCCCCAAAATGCTCGCGGGCGTTGAAGGCGCTGCGGATGACCGCAAAGTCTCCGAACACGGTCAGCTTGTCGCCCTCGCAGAAAACCGTATCGGCCGTAGGTGCATGTGGCTTCTCGCCCGGCCGCTCGATGAGCATGACAAGGATACCCGTGCCCGCGCGAAGCCCGGTTTGCGCCAGGGTCTGGCCCCGGTACTGCTCCGGGATGTGTTTAAGCGTGACCTGCGCAATGGTCTCCGACCCGAGATAGTCCAGCAGCAGCACAGTATTGAAGCGTTCCTCCCCCACGAAGAAGCGGTCCACCATGCGCTGCATCAATCCGTCGCCCCAGGCGCGCACGCGCGGCACACGCATGAAGACAAAGATGATGGCGACGGCGCCAATGGGGATCAGGATGCCCAGATAGAGATGCTCCACCTGGCTGATTTTGAGCGAGAGAAAGACGTTAATGAAGGCCGACACGATGGTGATGTTGAACACATAGCCGAAGAGCATCGTGACCCGGGCGAGGCGCCGGCGGCGACGGTTGGAGAGGATCATTTCGCTCTCTTTGGTGGTGAAGCCGCAGCCTGTGAGCAGGGAGATCACCTGAAAGCGAGCCCGTTCGTCGGGCAGGCCGGTGAAGCGGAAAAGAACGGTAAAAAACTCGGTGATCACCCAATAGATCAGGATGATCAGAGAAAACAGCGACAGCGACATGTACAGATCCATGGATGGGTCCTCTCTTTTCCCCCGCGGATCCGCGGGGAGGGAATTGCTTTTTTCTCAGAATAGCAGATTCATACAGGCAAAGCAAGAAAATGTGCACTGCTAAGCAGCGCCGCTTCCCGCTCGCTCAAAATGCGCTTTTCGCAAAAGCTTCGATTTCCTGCCGCAGCAGATGAAACACCCTGGCGATCAGATAGCCGTCCGCGACGGCGTGATTCAGGCGCACGGTCACGGGCATCATCAGTCTGCCGTCTTCTTCCCGGTATCTGCCCCAATTGACGATCGGCGCGAAGTACAGATAGCCGTCCGGCAGTTCGATATGCATAGCGTCGTAGGAGAGCCAGGAAATGTAGGAGGCGTCGAACCAGTTGGGGTGATTCGCTGCATCCAAGCCGTATTCCCGCGTCTCTTTGGCCCGCTCCAGATCCCGCAGAGCATTGGCATAGAACTGTGTGTAATCCGGGCTGTACTCCGTGTATACGGGCGTGCAGGTCTCCGTGTCCTCATGAAAGACATACTGCGTGGGATGGATCACGTCGTAGCAGATCAGCTCCTCCGTCTGCCAGAGATAGCCCATCCGGTAATCCTCCCGGGAGTTGAGCACTTTGCAGAGGATGTACAGGAAGTTGAGATAAAACTTCGTCCCGGTCTCTCGGGAAACGGCCGCAAGCTCCGTCACGTCGACCCGGGCCGTCATGGAGCTGGAGCAGCGGCAGTCCTCGGAAAAATGGCGGAATACCCCTTTCCGGTAATAGCTGTCCTTGTCGATGATCTTATAGTTTGTCATGCTTCTCCGCCCCTTCTGTTCAGCTCCCGCTCGATTTTGTTGAGCGTGTCGAAAAAGCGCTCTGTTGCCACAGCCGGGCCGCAGAGCGGAAGCCCAAACACATTCCAGTCAAACATGTGCCGGAAGGAGGTGAGCTTTCCCCCGATCCCCAGCTCGACAGCCTTGGCCCTCAGTTCCTCCGCGATCCGCGCCATCCAGACCAGCGTGTAGACAAAAAGTGTCGGGATGCCCAGCAGATAGGCCACATAATAGCGCTGGGTCCTTCTGCCCAGGATCTGATCCAGTTCATCCTGCAGGCCCCGCTGCATGTATACGAGGAAGAAAAGCCCCGCCGTGAAAAAGTCGATCAGCCCCAGCAAAAAGCCCGGGCGGTTTGTATGTTGAAACTTCATATCAGCAGTCTCCATGCTTTCTCTGCGCCGACGGATATGCATCTGTTATACCATTCTTTCCGGTAATTGTAAATCGGCGGGCAGCGCAAGTTTTCCCGCAGACGGCAAAAGGCGCACGGTTCATAGAAACCGCGCGCCGCAGACTGTAGACAAACCTTGTTTCACCCGCTTTGGGCTTGTAAGGGGGATTGTGAAGGTGCTTTCACTTCACTGCCGCGACGATCGGCTGATAAAAAACCGTCTGCTCCGGGAAAAGCCACTCAGCCTTCCGGCAGCCCGCGGCAGAAAGCAGCCGGCTCAGCTCTTCCCGCCGGGTCGCCCTGTATTCGCAGCTGAACTTGCCGATCCCGAGGCTCCCTTCGTCGTCGATGATGTACTGGGTCAAGCGGTAGTTTTCGCCCTTCCAGTCCCAGGTCTGGAAGGAGACACGCTGCCCGGCGGCCGTCTTGTGGATGTAAGGCGGCGAATAGGGGGGCTTGGCCTCCAGGAGGCTGTCATAATCCCGGATGCTGGCTACAAAGAGGCCGCCCGGACGCAGCTGTCCCACGATGCTCCGGACCGCTTTTTCCAGCGCTTCGCCCGTGAGCATATGCGGCAGGGCGTTATCCATATTGATCACAATATCAAACGGCTCTGAGAAGGCTTCTGCCAGAGCGCAGAAGTCCGCCTGCGCCAAACGAAGCTCGACGCCGTTTTCTCTTGCGCGTTTTTCCGCCTCGGCCAGTTCCCCCTCGCTGATGTCCGAGCCCGTCACACGATAGCCCAGCCGTGCCAGCCCGATCGCCTGGGTGCCGATCCCGCAGGCGCAGTCCAGCACACGGGAGGCGCGATCAAAGCCGTAATCGCGGAAGATCTTATCCAGAATTGCAGCCTGCTCTCGCGTAGACGCCTCCCAGTCGAAAAAGAGCTTGTCATACTGGGAAGCCATGTTATCGTAAAAAGTCTGCGTGATATTCAACGCACATGTCCCCTCTGCAGCGGATTCTCGCCCCGGCAGCCGCGCTCCGCGTTTCTGCCGGAAGAATTGTGAAGATTATACCCCAAAACGGTTTTACCGTAAAGAGCATTCTCCATGATTTTACCGAAGCAGGGGCCTCCGAAACAGCCGGAGGCCCCTGCTTATTCCATGTGTTGAGCACAAAAATGCTCATCCGTTTTCTTCCAGCCAGAGCATGATCGTCACATCGCCCTGTCCCAGAAGCGCCGCCATGTCCCCGGCGCTCCGGTCGGTGATATGGCCCAGGCGGGTATAGGCCCAGGCGTTGGAGCCATAAAACAGCACGATCTGATTGCCGGCATACAGGACGATGTCGCCGGACTCCGTCGTGGTCTGCACATCGCTGCGCGGCAGGCTCGTCCCGATGGGGCCGACCTGCTCAAAGCCGCCGTACATAGACAGCGAGATCGTCAGTGTCTCGCCCCGACACAGCTCTTTGAGCGCCTCCACAGACGCATTGGCTTCCCAGTCCACGGCCACTTCGGTCTCCCCGATCAACAGTCGAAGCATGCTTGTCTCCTCCTCCGCGGCTTCTTCAGGATCCTTCTGCAACGGTGCCGGCGCTGCCGTCTCTGCGGCGGGCGCCGCTGTTTCAGCAGACGGCGCAGGAGTGCCTTCACCGTCCCGAACCGGCTCCGCGCCGCAGGCGCAGAGCGTTAGCAGCAGGCAGAGCACGGCCAGGAACACCGCAGTCCTGTATCTGTCTCTTCTTTTTCTCATCAGGCGTCCCTGCCGAGTGCGAAGGCCTCCTGCAGCTTCTCCGGATGCTTCTGCCCCTCTCCCGGCTCCGTCACGCCGCCCAGGAAAACGGTGCCGGCAAGCCTTGCCCGCTCAAAGCATTCGATCCAGCCCTCCACGCCGCTGACGGCGCGCTCGGGGACATAGCTCTCATCCTCCGCCGCGGAAGTCATCAGATACACGTCGGTAAAGGCATAGTCGCTGGGAAAGAGCGGATTGAGCCGGTCCAGCAGGGTCTTGAGCTGGCCGGACATCTCGTAGTAATAGATGGGCGTGGCAAAGACCAGCACGTCGGCCGTCAGGGCCTTCCGGCAGATCTCATCCGCGTCATCGCGGATCACGCAGCGCAGCTTCTCCTGGCAGACAAAGCAGCCGCGGCAGAAGTGCACGGTTTTGCCCCGCAGGGAGACGAAGTCTACCTCATGGCCCGCTTCCCTCGCGCCATCGGCGAAGGCCAGGGCGAGCGCCTCGGAATTGCTGTTTTTGCGCGGGCTTGCGGAAACGATCAAAACCTTTTTGCTCATGTCGGTTCTCCCTTTATTTCAGATACTCTGTAAAAAAGCTCTCCAGCCTGTCAAAGGGGATGGCGTTTTTGCCGCCGCCGTCGTACAGATCCGTATGGGTCGCGCCGGGAATGATCAGCAGTTCTTTGTTGTCGGTATACTTGCTGTCGCGCACCATATCGGCGTATGCGTCACGTCCGAAGTAGCAGGAGTGGGCCGCGTCCCCGTGCATCACCAGCACCGCGCTGCGGATCTCGTTGGAGTAGCGCAGGATGGGCTGGTTCATAAAGCTCTCGCAGCCGATCACGTTCCATCCGCCGTTGGAGTTGAGGGAGCGGGGGTGGTAGCCGCGCGGCGTCTTATAGTAATCATAATAGTCCTTCACAAAGAAGGGCGCATCCTCCGGCAGGGGGTCCACCACGCCGCCGCCCAGCTTGTATTCACCAGCTTTCAGATCTGCCAGCCGCTGCGCGCACATGGCAGAGCGCTTGGAAAAACGGGCTTCTTCGCTGTCCTCGGAGTCAAAATACCCCTTCGCACTCACACGGGTCATGTCGTACATGGTGGAGGCCACGGTGGCCTTGATGCGGGTGTCCAGCGCTGCGGTATTCAGCGCCATGCCGCCCCAGCCGCAGATACCGATGATGCCGATGCGCTCAGGATCAACCTTTTCACAGAGGGACAGGAAATCCACTGCCGCCATAAAATCCTCGGTATTGATGTCCGGAGAGGCCATATAGCGGGGAAAGCCGCCGCTCTCGCCGGTGAAGGAGGGGTCAAAGGCCAGGGTCAGGAAGCCGCGCTC
>CAMKAP010000016.1 GCA_946410505.1 uncultured Clostridia bacterium | reverse complement strand
CCACCCGGGGCATCATCATGGGCCGCAGCGGCATCCGCCAGGCTTATGCCACCGGCCGGGGCAGAGTGGTGGTCCGGGCACGCACCGAGTTTGAGGAGCACGGCCAGAACCGCACCCGCATCATCGTCACCGAGCTTCCCTATCAGGTCAACAAGCGGCAGCTGATCCGCAGCATTGCCGACCAGGTCCGTGAAAAGCGGCTGGAGGGCATCTCCGACCTGCGGGACGAGACCGACCGCAACGGCATGCGCATCGTCATTGAACTCAAGCGCGACGCAAACCCCCAGGTGGTCCTCAACCGCCTCTTTGCCCAGACCGCACTGCAGTCGAGCTTCTCGATCAACATGCTGGCCCTGGTCAATAACCAGACCCAGCCGAAGATCCTCTCTCTGCGGCACATTCTGGACGAATATCTCACCTTCCAGGAGGAAGTGATCGTCCGCCGGACCCGCTACGATCTGCGCAAGGCCGAGGAGCGCGCCCATCTGCTGGAGGGTCTTCTCATCGCGCAGGACAACATCGACGAAGTGATCCGCATCATCCGCTCCAGCTACGACAACGCC
This sequence comes from uncultured Clostridia bacterium, assembly GCA_946410505.1. Next base: position 15,948 of record CAMKAP010000016.1, on the reverse strand, counting down.
AAGCAGAACCTGATGGAGCGCTTCGGGCTGGACGACGTGCAGGCCCAGGCCATCTGCGATATGCGTCTGATCGCCCTGCAGGGCCTGAACCGGGAGAAGCTCGAAAACGAGTATAAGGAGCTGGAGGAGCGCATCGCCTACTTCAGGGATCTGCTGGCAGACCCCGAGAAGATCAAGGGCGTGCTGAAGGACGAGCTCATCGCCCTGCGCGATAAATACGGCGACAAGCGCATGACGGAGATCCAGGACGTGGCTGACGAGATCGACATCGAGGATCTCATTGAGGAGCAGAACTGTGTCTTTACCCTGACCCACGGCGGCTACATCAAGCGCCTGCCCGTAAAGGAGTACCGCGCCCAGGGCCGCGGCGGCAAGGGTGTGCGCGCCATGGCCACCAAGGAGGAGGACTATGTGGAGACCGTGTTCACCGCCTCCACCCACGACAACATCCTCTTCTTCACCGATCTGGGCCGCGTCTTCATCAAGAAGGGCTATAACATCCCCGAGGCGGGACGCAACGCCCGCGGCACCAATATCATCAACATCATCCAGACCGAGAGCGGCGAGAAGGTCTCCGCCATGATCCGCGCCCGTGGCCTGGAGGAGGACAAGTTCCTCTTCTTCGTCACCCGCTACGGCACCGTCAAGCGTATGGCTCAGTCCGCCCTGCGCAACATCCGCGCAAACGGCATCCGCGCTCTGACCCTGGAGGGGGACGACCATCTGATGGCTGTCATCCCCACCGACGGCAGCGAGAACATCCTCATCGCCACCCGCAACGGCCTTGCCGTGTGCTTTGACGAGAACGACGTGCGCCCCATGGGCCGCACCGCCGTCGGCGTGCGAGGCATCCGCCTGCGCGAGGGCGACTATGTCATCGGCGCCGGCAGCACCAGCGCGGGCGAGACGCTTCTGTCCATCACCGAGAAGGGCTACGGCAAGCGCACGGACGTTTCGGAATACAGCGTCCACGGCCGCGGCGGTCTCGGCATGAAGAACTACAACGTCACCGAGAAGACCGGGCCTGTGGCCGATGTGAAGATGGTCTCCCCGGGGGACGATATTCTGGTCATCTCCAACGACGGCACCATCATCCGCATGGCCGCCGACGGCATCTCCAGGCTCAGCCGCGCCACCCAGGGTGTGCGCGTGATGCGTCTGCTGCCCGGCAGCCGGGTCATCTGCATCGAAAAGACCATGCCCGAGAGCGAAGAAGGAAGCGAAGAGGAGAACACGGAAGAGACGCTGTAAAACGTCGCTGATGAGCCCGAAGAGGGCGGAAAGGGGCGCGTGATGAACAACAAGAAGGAAAAGAAAAAAACCACGGGGCTGGGAACGGCGATCGTGTTTCTGCTGGTCTTCGTGATCCCCCAGCTCATGTCCCTGATGGAGAGCGAGAGCTTTCGCAGCAGAATGTGGGTCATTGAGCGCTGGCTCCAGCGAAACGGGATTGACCCCGATCTGCTTCCCCTGCTGATTGTCGGCGCACTGCTGCTGATCGCCCTGCTGATCGGACGGCTCAAGGCCGCGCGGAAGAAGACAAAGGCGGAGACGGAGACCCGGCGCCCCACCGCCAATTCGAGCGCCGGCCGCACCTCCGCCGCCACGCAGCGCCCCGATCCCCGCAGCCGCAGCTTCACCCCGCCCGAGCCCAGCTGCATCGTCTGCGACCACACGGGGGAGGACCACTTTGCCCGCGACAAGGCCCAGCGCATCGCCCAGCTGGACGAGTGGCTGAAAAACGGCCTGGTGGAGAAGGACGAGTACCGCGTGCTCAAGGACCGCTACGAGCGGGATCTATGATTTTTGAAAACAAGTGGTCAGTGGCCAGTGGTCAGTAATAACAAGGAATCGTAAGATGAAAACCGTACACATCTACACAGACGGGGCCTGCAGCGGAAATCCCGGTCCGGGCGGCTGGGGCGCGATCCTCTGCTACAACGGCGCGGAAAAGGAGCTCTCCGGCGGCGAAGCGCAGACCACCAACAACCGCATGGAGCTGACCGCCGTCATCATGGCCCTGCTGGCCCTGAAAGAGAGCTGCCGCGTGGAGCTCTGGTCCGACTCCAAATACGTCATCGACGCGCTGGAGAAGGGCTGGGCCTGGGGCTGGCGAAAGAAAGGCTGGATCAAATCCGACAAAAAGCCCGCGCTGAACCCGGACCTCTGGGAGAAACTTCTGGACCTGACGCGGCAGCATGAGATGCACTACCACTGGGTCAAGGGCCATGCCGAGAACGAGTACAACAACCGCTGTGACGCGATGGCGGTCGCGGAGCGGGAAAAGCTTGCGTAACAGACAGAGTATGAATTATAACGAACCCAATCTCAAAATTTTCCTGCGCTACATCGCGCGACATAAAAAGCTCTTTACCATCGACATGATTTGCGCGCTGCTGGTGGCGGGGATCGACCTGGTCTTCCCCTACGTCTCCCGCCGGGCCATGAACGCACTGCTGCCGCAGAAGCTCTACACCGCCTTCTTCGCGGTCATGGGCATCCTGTTTGCGGCCTATGTGGGCAAGGGGCTTTTTTACTATGTCATCACAGTCCTGGGCCACAAGATGGGCGTGCTCACCGAGGCGGATATGCGCCGGGACCTCTTTGCCCATATGCAGGAGCTGTCCTTCAGCTTCTATGACCATAACCGGACCGGCGTGCTTTTAAGCCGCGTGGTCAGCGACCTCTTTGAGGTGACGGAACTTGCCCACCACGGGCCGGAAAACGTGCTGATCTGCGGGCTGAGCATTGTGGGTGCGCTGACCATGATGTTTCTCATCCGCTGGCAGCTGGCCCTGGTGCTGACGGTGGCGCTCCCCCTCTGTGTGTGGTTCACGCTGTCCCAGCGCATCCGCATGCGCCGCACCAACGTGGAGGTCAAGCGCAAGACCGCCGAGATCACCGCCGCCATTGAGAGCAGCATCTCCGGTGTGCGCACGGCCAAGGCCTTTGCCAACGAGCATCAGGAGCTGGAGAAGTTCGACAGCGCCAACACCCTCTTCAAGGGCGCCAAAGTGGAGTATTACCGCAGCATGGGCCTTTACATGAGCGGGATGGAGTTTACCACCGGTGTCATGCAGGTGCTGGTGATCGCCGTGGGCGGCCTGCTCATCATGGGCGACCAGATGGACTATGTGGATCTCATCACCTTCACGCTCTATGTTTCCACCTTCATTTCACCCCTGCGCCGTCTCGTCATGTTCGCCGAGCAGTATATGCAGGGTACCGCAGGCTTTGAGCGCTTTCTGGAGATCATGCGCACCGAGCCCGCGATCCGGGACGAGCCCGATGCGCTGGAGCTGGGAGACATCGAGGGCCGCATCGACTTGAACGACGTGAGCTTCCACTACGATAACGGCATTCCTGTGCTGAGCCATATCGATCTGCACGTGGAGCCGGGCCGGACCATCGCGGTGGTGGGCTCCTCCGGCGGCGGCAAGACCACCATGTGCCACCTGATCCCCCGCTTTTACGACGTGACCGGCGGCAGTGTCTGCGTGGACGGGCACGACGTGCGCCATGTTACCCAGCGCTCCCTGCGCCGCAACATCGGCATCCTGCAGCAGGACGTGTTCATGTTCGCCGGGACCATCCGGGAGAACATCCGCTACGGAAGGCTTGACGCTACCGACGAGGAGATCGTGGAAGCCGCGAAACGGGCCGAGATCCATGAGGAGATCATGGCCATGCCCGACGGCTATGACAGCTACATCGGCGAGCGGGGCGTGATGCTCTCCGGCGGGCAGAAGCAGCGCATCTCCATCGCGCGCGTTTTTCTGAAAAATCCCAAGGTGCTGATCCTGGACGAGGCCACCTCGGCCCTGGACACCGTCACCGAGCAGCGCATCCAGAAATCCATGGACGCGCTGAGCGAGGGCCGCACCAGCATCGTCATTGCCCACCGGCTCTCCACCGTGCGGCATGCCGACTGTATCGCCGTGGTGGAGAACGAACATATCGTGGAGCTGGGCAGCCACGCGGAACTGATGAAACAAAACGGGATCTACGCTTCGCTGTGTCGGGCGCAGAATTTGGGAGAGTGATACCATGTTGGCATTGAGAAAGGGCGGACACCGGGATCTGGAGCATCTCTATTCCGCCATCGAACTGGATTTTGACCGGCGCGAGCTGCTGCCGAAGCTGGCCATCCACAAGGCCATGACCACCGGAGATCAGGAGCTGCTGGTTTTCTATGATGACCAGAGCAATATCACCGTGGGCTACGCGCTGGTGATGGTGCGCGGCGTGTACGGCTATGTGCTGCTCAAATATTTCGGTGTGCTTCAGTGGTTCCGGGACCAGGGCCTCGGCGTACAGTGCATGCGGCTTTTGAACAAGCGCTATGCTGCGAAGCAGGGCATCCTCGCGGAGATCACGGTCTTTGATGACGCGGATGGGGACTATCTGCGCAAGCTGCGAAAATTCTTCGCCCGCTTCGGCTATCAGGATGTGGAGAGCGATTACCGCCTGGGCGGCGCAAAGGTGGATCTGATGGTCAAGCCCATCAAGGGGACGGCTGACGTTGCCCCCATCGCCCACCGCATGATCCGGGACTTCTATTCCCGCTGTCTGCGTCCCGCCGCCTTCGAGAAAATGATCGACATGAGAGCGGTGGAGTAAGAAGACAATAGCGTATCTGCTTGCAGGCGTTTGGATGTGTATTTAAGAACCGTTTCTTTCCTCTCGCGGAAAGAAATGGTTCTTAGACTCCGTAGAAAGGCGACAAGGGGAGGTTTCCCCTTGCCCCCTCGCAGAAGGAGGGAGCATAAGGTCAGAACCAGGGTCGCCGCCGTCCGAATGTTGGACTGTCTGGTACGCCGTGGTGTTCGCTGCCGCTATCTTGTACAGGTCTGTCATCGCTTGACCCCTGCACAGGCGGCTCGGAAGATGTGGTCCGAGGTCGTAAAGACTGAGACAGTTTATGATCGTTCCTCCTCCTTCCGGACAGCGAGCCGCGGGGACATGCGGGATATAATCCCGGTCATAAGTACCGCTGAGCGGCAGCGGTATGCGGGCAGAGCCTCCACGCGTACCTGCTTTAGCGGCGACGATTGTTTTGACCGCTGGTTGCCTCCCGCGATCATGACGGCGCCCTTTTCTTTCTTCCACCGGGCGCGGCGCTATCTTTCTTTTCGCGCAAGATCGAAAAGAAAGATAGGGGGGCGCATTACGCGAGCAAATAATAGAAACACGAAAAAGATCACTCAGAAATCACGATAACTTTTCGGGAGAGCTAAATGAAGAACAAAGCAGCCGTCCTGTTTGACATGGACGGCGTGATTTTTGACTCCGAGCGGGCCCAACGGGCCATCTGGCTGGAAATCGCGGCTGAAGAGGGCCTCAAGGACATGGAGGCGGTCTACGCCCGCTGCATCGGCGTGACCATGGAGGTCACTGGCTGCATCCTCAAAGAGGCCTACGGGGCGGACTTCCCCTGGCGGGACTTCCGAAAAAGCACCACCGCGCGCTACCGGGAGCGTTACGCGGGCGGGCGGCTTCCCCTCAAGCCCGGTGCGCGGGAGCTGCTGCGTTCGCTGCGCGATAAGGGCGTGCCGCTGGCGCTGGCCTCCTCCACGGATGGGCCGCTCGTGCGGCTCTGGCTCGAGGGCGCGGGGCTGCTGGACAGCTTTGATGCGGTCATCACCGGCGACATGGTGACAAAAAGCAAGCCCGACCCGGAGATCTTTCTGAAAGCCTGCGCGGCGCTGGACGTGCAGCCCGGGGACGCCTGGGCGATCGAGGACTCCTACAACGGCGTCCGCGCCGCCTGCGCCGGTGGGATACATGCCCTGATGGTGCCCGATCTGCTGCCGCCGGACGCGGAGATGCGTGAAAAAGCGGAGCGGATCTTCCCCACGCTCCGGGATGCGGGGAAGTATCTGGAAAGCGTTTTTTCGATTGGATAAAGCGGCCCTACCTGCTATAATACCCCTGCTATGAATTTGCTATTAAACCAAATATTTGAAAACAAGGAAGCCGCCGCCCTCCCCTCGCTGCTGGAGAGCGGAGGACTTCCTGCGCTCGTTTCCGGGCTGTCGGCGGTGCACCGGGCCAATCTCGCCGCCGCGCTGCGGGACCGGACGGGCGCTCCCCTCTTTGTGATCTGCCCGGACGACACGGCGGCGGAGAACATGGCCGCCGACCTGCGCGCCATGCTCTCGGAGGACTGTCGTGTGCTGGGGATGCGTGACTATACCTTTTACGCCACCGAGGCCGTCTCCCGCCAGGCGGAGCAGAAGCGCATCGACACGCTTTACGCCCTGGCAGAGGGCAAAAGCCCCGTGACGGCGGTCTCCGTCTCCGGTCTGCTGCAGCGCACCGTACCGACCCAGACCCTCCAACGGGCCGCCTTTACCATCACGGACAGCGGCAGCTACGCCATTGAGGATGTGGAGGACGCGCTTTTGCGCTGCGGCTATGCCCGCTGCACCCAGGTGGAAGGACCGGGGCAGTTTGCCCGTCGGGGCGGCATCCTGGACTTCTTTTCCCCCGCGGAGGCGGAGCCTGTCCGCATCGAATTCTGGGGAGACGACGTGGACTCCATGGGCCGCTTCGACGTATCGACCCAGCGGCGCACCGAGGCCGTTCAAAGCTGCACGATCCTGCCCGCGGCGGAGACGCTGCCTTCCCTGAGCGTCGGCGGGGCGGAGACCCTGGCCCGCCAGATCGAGAGTTTTGCCGAGCGATATGCCAAACGCCGCAGCAGTGAAAACGCCGCTGCGCTGGCCGCCGTGATGCGCGCCGACGCCGAGCGTCTGCGCACGGGCATCAGCATGTCCGACGCGGACCGCTATCTGCCGGTCATCTATGATCCGGCCACGGCCATGGACTATATTCCCGCCGACGCGATCCTGCTGCTGGATCAGCCCGCGCGCTGCGCCGAGCGGGCGCGGGATTACGCCAAGCAGCTCACCGAGGACATCCGGGAGCTGCAGAAGCGGGGCCAGATTGCCATGTCCCCCGACGGCTTTTACGCGAGCTGGGACGCGTTCACAAAGCGACTGGAGGATTTCCCCCTCTACATGGCGGACGCTTTTACCGTGGGCAGGCCTCCCCTGCCGCCCAGGACGCTCACCAGCATCCCGGCAAAGCAGCTCCCCTCCTACGCGGGCAGCGCCCAGACCGCTGCCGAGGACGTGAAGCTCTATCTCAAACAGGACTACCGCGTGGTGGTGCTGGCAGGCGATGCGCGGCGCGCCAAAGTGCTGCAGGACTTCTTCAAGGAGCACGAGATCCCGGCCCTGATCCGGGAAAAGATTGAAAAGCTGCCCGGCCCGGGCCAATGCGTGATCGGCGTTGGCGCCATCTCCGCGGGCATGGAGTATCCGGGCATCCGGCTGGCCGTTCTGACCGACAGCCAGCTTCTGCACCGGGGCAGCAAAAAGAAAAAGAGCGGAAAGAAGCTTCCGGCCAACCGCCAGCGCATCGAATCCTACGGCGACCTGTCGGTGGGCGACTACGTGGTGCACGAAAACCACGGCATCGGCCGCTTTGCCGGCATCGTCAAGATGCAGGTGGACGGCTTTGAAAAGGACTATGTGAAGATCGCCTATGCGGGGACGGACAGCCTCTATGTCCCGGCCACGCAGCTCGATCTTGTGACCAAATATACCGGCGGCGGCGAGGAAAAGCCCGTCAAGCTCTCCAAGATGGGCGGCGCCGAGTGGGCCAGGACCCGCTCCCGGGCCAAGAGCGCCGCCAAGGACATGGCCAAGAAGCTCATCGCCCTTTACGCCGAGCGTCAGCGCCTGCCGGGCTACGCCTTCTCGCCGGACTCCGAGTGGCAGCGGGAGTTTGAGGAGAACTTCGGCTACACGGAGACCGACGACCAGCTCCGCTGCGTGGCGGAGATCAAGGCAGATATGGAATCCGGCGTGCCGATGGACCGGCTTCTCTGCGGCGACGTGGGCTTCGGCAAGACCGAGGTGGCCTTCCGCGCGGTGATGAAGTGCGTGCTGGACGGCAAGCAGGCCGCCATCCTGGTGCCCACCACGGTCCTGGCCCAGCAGCATTACCAGACGGCGCTGCAGCGCTTCTTCGGCTTCCCGGTGGAGATCGCGGTGCTCTCGCGCTTTCGCACCGGCGGCCAGGTGAGCAAAACCCTCTCGGACATCGCAAACGGCAAGGTCGATCTCGTCATCGGCACCCACAGGCTGCTGTCGAAGGACGTGCGCTTTAAGGACCTGGGGCTTCTGGTGGTGGATGAGGAGCAGCGCTTCGGCGTGACCCACAAGGAGCACATCAAGGAGATGAGCCGGGGCGTGGACGTGCTGACCCTGTCGGCGACCCCCATCCCCCGCACCCTGAACATGGCCATGTCCGGCATCCGGGACATGTCCACCATCGAGGAGCCGCCGGAGGACCGCCTGCCGGTGCAGACCTTCGTCATGGAGCACGACTGGGGCGTGCTGGCCGACGCGATCCGGCGCGAGATCCAGCGGGGCGGGCAGGTCTATTACCTGCACAACCGGGTGGAGGACATCGAGCGCACGGCCATGAAGCTCATGGAGCTTCTGGACGACGTGACCGTGGCGGTGGCCCACGGGCAGATGGATAAAAACATGCTCGCCTCCGTGATGGACAGCGTGGTCTCCGGCGAGACCCAGGTGCTGGTCTGCACCACCATCATCGAGACCGGCATCGACATCCCCAACGTCAACACCCTCATCATCGAGGACGCCGATAAGCTGGGCCTTGCCCAGCTGCACCAGATCCGCGGCCGCGTGGGCCGCTCGACCCGCAGGGCCTCGGCCTATCTGACCTTCCGGCGGGACAAGGTGCTCACCGAAATCGCGGAAAAGCGCCTTTCCGCCATCCGGGACTTTGCCGCCTTCGGCTCCGGCTTCAAGATCGCCATGCGGGATCTGGAGATCCGCGGCGCGGGCAATCTGCTGGGGGCCGAGCAGTCGGGCCACATGATCGACGTGGGCTACGACATGTATATGAAGCTTCTCAACGAAGCGGTCTTGGAGGCGCGGGGCATCGAGGTACAGAAGCCCGCCGAGTGCTCGGCCGATCTGGCCGTGGCCGCCAACATCCCGGACCGCTATATCTCCTCCTCCGAGCAGCGCATGGACATCTACCGGCGCATCGCCGCCATCCGCACCGAGGCGGAGGCCGACGATCTGACCGACGAGCTCATCGACCGCTTCGGCGATCCCCCGCCGGGCGTCAACGCCCTGATCCACGTGGCGCTGCTGCGCGGCGAGGCGGGAAAGGCAGGCGTCACGGACATCGCCCAGAAGCAGGGATATCTTCGCTTTACGGTGAAGGATTTCGACATGGAGAAGGTCTCCGCTCTGTACGCAAGACCAGAATACAAGGGCAGACTCCGGGTGGAGGCGGGCTCCAGGCCCTGCCTGAGCCTGAAGATCAAAGCCAAGGGCCGGGTCATCGACGAGGCGCGCAGGTTTGTGAGCGACTGGGGCAGCCCGTCGGCATGAGCCGATGTGTTTGCAGATGGCTTTCTGAGGAATGCGCCCCCCTGTCTTTCTTTTCGTTGCGCCGAAAAGAAAGACAGCGCCGCGCCCGGTGGAAGAAAGAAAAGGGCGCTCACAAGGACGCCGTGCCTTTTGCGCCTCGACGTTCGCGGAATGGCTTCGCTTCGCTCGCGCCGCTCTCTGGATGCTGAGTCCACGAGCCGTCGGGAGGTGATCGTGCTGCACAGCATAGCGGCGGCGGACACCGCAGCGCAATACGCAGAGAAATATCTGCGAACGCGCCGGGAAGCAAGCTGCGCTTTGTGAACAGCCTGCGAACAAACGGAGAACAAAGGAATAAAAACCCGCGCGGCCTCTTGTTTGACATGCCGCCGCGTGGTATCATCACAGTCAGACCGAAAGAAAGGATCGAACAGATATGAAAAAGATGATAATTGCCCTGCTGGTCGTGTGCCTGCTGGCCGGCGGTGTGGTCGGTTTCCTCAGCTACCGCGAGCAGAAATCCGGCGTGATCGGCGGCGCGGACGGACCGACCGAAATCCTTGTCACGGAGAACCAGGATACCCAGGCGGAAACTGCCGGGACGGACGCGGCGCCTGCCGAAGCTGCCGCGGCGCCTGCCGCGGAAGAGAGCGCCGGGGAGGCTTATACCCTGCGTGTGCCGGACTATGCGGCCATGTACGCCCTGCACGACCCGGAGGAGATCGTCGCCACGGTGGACGGACAGGATGTGACCTGGGGCGAGTACTTCTATCTCTTTTTCTCCCAGGCCAAGCAGATCGAAAACTACTTTGGCACGATGGCCGAGTATTACGGCGCCGCACCCGACTGGAGCGACCAGGTGGAGGAGGACAGTGACGATACCTTTGCCGATCTGCCGGTTCAGAGTGTGGAGAGCACCCTGCGCCAGATCCGCTCCATCGAGGGCATGAGTGAGAAGGCCGGTGTGGAGCTGAGCGACGAGCAGCTTGCCGCCATCCGCGAACAGGAGGAGCAGGACATCCTCGGCGCCCTGGGCGAGGGCAAGACCGCTGAGGATTTCAACGCCTATATTGAGACCATCTATCTCCCGCGCAGCCTCTACGACCGCATGAACCGGGTCAATTATCTCTATCGCCAGGGCTTTGTTGAGGCCTACGGTGAAAACGGCGAGCTGGTGGAGGATGGGACTGCCCTGCAGTATCTGGCCGACAATGAGTATATGGCGGCTACCCATATCCTGCTCATGACCATCGACCCGGCCAATTTCGAGGCCCTGGACGAGGAAGCCGCCGCGGCCAAGAAGGCCCAGGCCGACAAGATCGCTGCCGAACTGCAGGCCATCGAGGACGACGCGGAGCGCCTGCAGCGCTTTGCCGAGCTCAAGGAGGAGTTCTGCGAGGATACCGGCAAGGAGACCTACCCCGACGGCTATGTGTTCCTGCCCGGCACCATGGTGGCGGAGTTTGAAAACACGGTGCTGAGCCTGGACGAGTATCAGGTCTCCGACCCTGTGCAGTCCGACTACGGCTGGCACGTGATCATGCGCCTGCCTCTGGACCCGGACGGCGTCATCGAGTACTCCAATGACGGCAGCGCTCTCACCGCCCGCAGCAAGGCGGCGAACGAGGCTTACGGCAAGGCCCTGCAGGACTACTTTGACAGCCTGAAGGTGGAATATGCCGAGGGCTTCGAAGCGCCGAAGCTGGCGGATTATCTGCAGTAAAGCCGAAAGAAAATCAAGCGGCGGCTACGCGCAGGATACGGAGCCGCCGCTTGCGGCTTCTGTACTCCTGCGCAGCGCCGACCATTTGTTGGCCGCGCGATCATAAGAAAAATACTTGCCTTCAGCTTGTTCCCATGATAGTGTGATCACTTTTTACAAAACCATTTGCTGCTTGACTTGACGCATATCGACGATTCAAGCAGTATAAATACCGGAAAAAAGAGAAAAGAGGAGACTATTCATGTTGGAATGGATAATTTTGCTGGGCTGGCCTCTCATGTGGGGTTTTGTTACAAGCGCAGTTGCCAGGAACAAAGGATATGGCTTTGAAGATACCAAATGGTTCTGGCTGGGCTTCTTTTTCTCTTTTCTTGCTCTCATAGTAATCGTCACCAAACCACAGCATCAAGCGCCGGCCTCTACCGAACAGAGAGAACTGGAAAGGCATTTTGCAGAGAAGGAAAGAGAGCAGTGGATCTTGGATAACGGCGGCTGGAAGTGTCTCTGCGGGCGCGTGAACGAGCACTATGTCAGCAGCTGTACCTGCGGAAGAAGCAGAATTGACGGCGAGAACACGAAGAGGCCTCAAAATGCCGCAGAAGAAAAAAGCAATGCTGAGCAGATAAGAGAATACAAGGAATTGCTTGATTCCGGCATCATTACACAGGAAGAATTTGACGCAAAGAAAAAGCAGTTGCTGGGACTGTAATATGGCAAAAAGGCAGGGTTCGATATGGCCCTGCCTTTTTTGCCCTCACTCATAGCCGTTTTCTTGCTGTTCCCACCATATATATAAGGGGAAACAGCAGCGCGGCCGCAGCCTGCCCGATGGGGACGATGCGCTCGGACCAGAGCGTGAGCACATCGCCGTTCGGCGCCATCAGAAGACCCGCCGCAATGGCGGCGGCGCCGCCCAGCCACAGGAGCCAGCGCCCGTTTTCCACGGAGAGGATGCGCTCCCCTCCCATGCCGGGCGTGGCATTCCATACATGGCGCAGACAGATCCCCGCGCAGAAGAGCGAGAGCGAGGCGAGCAGAAAGTCCGGGAACAGCCAGAGCGCCACCACAAGCGCTTCGATCCGTTCCACCGTGCGGAAAAAGACCAGGTTTCTCACCAGCGTAAAGAAGGGCAGCGAGAGCCTGGCTGTGAGCTCTCCGCCGAAGCAGCCCAGCACGGCGGCGCATAGTCCCGTGAGCAACAGGCACAGGCCCCCAAGCCAGCCCGCCAGAGCGCGAAAGGAATCCTCCTTTTTGGATACGCCGCCCAGCAGGAAGCCGGGAGCAAAGAGGCCCAGCAGCAGGACTTCTCCCACCGGCAGCGCGCCCAGCAGCACGGGCAGCGCGTCACGCTCTGTCAGCGGCAGCAGGTTTTCCGCCTTTGCCTGCCGCAGGGAGACCAGAAGCAGCAGCCCGATCACGCCCAGCAGCACGGGCAGCAGCATCCGCGCCAGCCGCAGAAGGGAGCGGGGATTGCCGAGGGAGCACAGCAGGGACAGCAGCCCCAGCGACACTACAAAGAAGCCGGGCCCGCCTGCGGGAAAGAGGGCCACCATGAAGCGCTCTGCCGAGGCGCGCAGCACGAAGCCCGCGTACAGCAGCAGCCACAGGCCGTAGAGCAGAAGAACGGCCCGCCCCGGCTTGCCGCCCAAAGCGCGCAGCATCAGCTCCGCCAGCCCCTCTCCTTCCCGGCGTCGCGACGTGAAGCGCCAGAAGCACCAGGCATACAGCAGCAGCGGAGGCAGACAGCAGAGCGCCGAGAGCCAGGCACCGCGCCCGGCCAGACGCGCGGCAGCGGCGGGGAAGAGCCGCAGCGCGGGCGACAGGACCGCCGCCGCTCCGAGAGACAGCAGCTGCCGCCGGGAAAAGGCTTCCTTTGCGTTCATGGCTCCGTCTCCTTTGCGTCGTAAGTGTGCAGCAGCTCGCCGCGCACGGCGATGCTGATCTCCAGCCCGGGCAGGAGCTCTGCCATGTTCTGCCCCTGGGCCTGCCAGCGCTGGGGGTCGCTCTGCTCCACCCGGCGGCCCAGCCCGGCCAGATCCAGCTTTTCCTGCCTGGCCAGCTGCAGGATGCGGCCGATCCGCTCGGAGACCGCAGCCTCCAGCTGCCCCGTCAGATGGTCGTCGTAGCGGGCAAGCCCGGCGGCGCTGTTTGCGGCGGTCTCCAGCACGGCGGCCCGCACGCGGGCCGTGACGTCCAGGCCCCGCAGGCTGCCGTCCTCGTTCCAGACCGGGCTCACGCTGCTCTCGCCCCGCTGCAGCTCGAGACTCACGGGCAGGCCGCCCAGATCCAGCACGTTCAGCTCCTGCCGGCCGGCGGTGCCGCAGAGAAGCTCCGCGCCCAAGGCGTCCGCGGGCTCGATCCAGGCGGAGAGCTTTCCGCCCTCCAGGACCGCAAGCCCCGCGGGAAGGGCGGTTTTTCCGCTGCCCTCCGCCGCCTCACCCGTCGTCAGGGCGGTGACGAGCGCGCTGTCGCTGCGCAGCAGAGCGCGCTGGATCTCGCTGGCGGTGCTGCTGCGGGCGCTCGGCTGCCGCTCCTCCCGCGCCCGGAGGGCCAGCAGGATCTCCGTGATCCCCCGGTCCCCTTCCGCCGCGCCTTGGATAAGATCCTCCGCGCTCCCGCCGCGCACGATGTAGAGGGGTGTGTCCAGCCGCAGGTCGCTGGAGCGGCAGATCAGAGCCAACAGATCGTCCAGCCCGTGCTCTGCAGCCTCCTGCCCCACCAGGAGGCTGCGCACATGGCCGGTGAAGAGCTCCTGCTCGGGTGACGCCTCGCGGATCTGCTGCAGGGCGGCCGAGAGCGTCCGGCCCGAGCCGCTGAGCGCGGCTTCGGGCTGTTCACCTCCGGGACCGGCCGCGGAGGCCAGAGTCAGGCGCATGCCGCCGGGAACATAGTCAACGCCCACGGTCTGGATGATGCGGAGTGTTTCCACCTCCCGGCGCTGTGGCAGCAGTCCGCAGCCGCAGAGGAGGGATATATGAAAGATAAGAAAGAAAAGACACAGTTTTTTCATAGCAAACTGACCACTATCCTTGCCGTCGCCGATCGGGAGTATTCAGGTGCGGATCGCGGAACTTGTCGTCGGGCTTTGGCGGCATCAGCAGCAGGCGGCGCAGATTCCCCCGCAGTCCGTCGCTCATGGGGGCGCTGTAGTTGACCCCGAAGCTGTCCAGACTCGCCAGGTGCAGCAGCAGAAGCGCCAGCACCAGCACAAGGCCGTAGAGACCCGCGAAGATCGCGCCAAGCAGAAGCAGAAGCCGTGCAAGGCGCAGCGCCGCGGCCAGATCCTGGCTGGGCAGCGCATAGCAGGAAATGGCGGAGAAGGCCACCACGATGATGGCTATGGGCGAGACGATCTTCGCTTCCACGGCGGCCTGCCCCACGATCAGGGCCCCGATGATGGAGACGGTGTCGCCCACCGGATTCGGCAGACGCAGCCCGGCCTCCTGCACGAGGCAGAAGGCGCCCAGCATCCCCAGTACCTCCAGCGCTGTGGAGAAGGGCAGATCCTGCTCGGCCTCGATGATGGACAGCAGCAGCCGCGTGGGGATCATCTCCTGGTGGTACATGGCCACGGCCACATAGAAGGCGGGCAGGAGCAGTGCAAGGCCCAGCGCCAGATAACGCATCAGCCGCAGCGCAGTCCCTACCAGAAAATGGCTGCCCGCGTCGTCGGTGACGCGCATGAACTCCGAGAGCGTCACGGGCAGCACAAGCCCCACCGGCAGCCCGTCCACCAGCAGACCCACGCGCCCCTCCATCAGGTACATGGCGAAGCGGTCCGGACGCTCGGTATGGAGAAGCTGCGGCAGAGGGGAGAGAGGCGCGTCTACGATATACTCCTCCAGCGTACCCAGAGAGAGCAGCGCGTCTACATCCAGCCGGTCCAGCCGCACAGCAAGCTTTCGCAGTGTATCGGGCGACACGAGACCCTCCATGAAAAAAACGGAGACTCTGGTGTTGCTGCGGCGGCCGAGTGTGCTCTCGGCCAGCTTCAGCCGCGGGGAGGCGATGCGGCGCCGCACCAGAGCGGTGTTGACCCGCAGGGTCTCGGTGAAGGCGTCCTTGCCGCCCTTGAGGGATTTTTCCAGTGTGGGCTCGCCCACAGGGCGCACCTCGGAGGCGCGCACCTCGAAGCTCAGCGCAACGGCACTGCCGTCGAAAACCAGGGCCAGATGTCCGTGGCACAGGTCGGATACCAGCAGATCCATGTCCGAGCGGCGGTGGACGCTGCCCCTGTAAACACCGCCGGAGAGGATGCGGGCGATGGCGCCGGTCTCGTCCTGCACGCCCGCTGCGCGTAGGCGGTCCGTCACGGGGCGCAGGATCTCCTCGGCCGCTTCCCGGCCGGAGACCAGCCCGTCCAGCCAGCAGGCCGTCACGGCGAGCTCTCCCCCAAGACCGAAATTCAGTCGGCGGCTTTCAAAATCGCCGCAAGAGGAGAAGATGCTCTGCAGCGCGAAGAAGGAGACCGGACCGCGGTATTCAGGCTCCTCTTTTTGCCTGGGTTTGGGATAAGAAATCGGTTCCGTATACATGTGGTGTAGTATGCCCGAAATGAATCCACAATATTTAGTGTCCGCAAAAAAAGTGTGGTTTTTCGAAAAAAAGTTGTTGACTTTCCGCGTTTTCGGTGGTATATTAGCCGAGCGCTCAAGAGAGGCGCCACAGGGATCCGAAAGCTCAAGAAAAAAGTTTTGGGAAAAACGAAAAAAGTTCTTGACAATGACGATCAGATGTGCTAATCTATACAAGCTGTCACCGAGAAGGAGACGGCGGAGCGTGTACCTTGAAAATTGAACAATG
>CAMKAP010000015.1 GCA_946410505.1 uncultured Clostridia bacterium | reverse complement strand
GCTCGTCTGCGAGGAGGGCGAGGAGGAATACGCCCCCGATCAGTTCGCCGATCCCAGCGTGCTCATCCGCGTCATTGAAGACCAGAGCCAGCTCAACACGCCGAACCTGATGCGTCTGGCGGCGGAGACCCGCTGCGAGCGCGTGGTGCTGGAGTACAACGGCATGTGGCTGCTGGACGCTCTGTATCAGGCCATGCCGGAAAACTGGGTGGTCTATCAGGAGTTCATGTTCGCCGACGCCGGCAGCTTTCTCAGCTACAACAGCAATATGCGTCAGCTGGTCTACGACAAGCTCAAGAGCTGCGAGCTGGTGGTCTTCAACCGTTTCACCCCCGATATGGACAAGATGGCCTTCCACAAGATCGTGCGCGGCGCCTCCCGCCGGGCCGACATCGCCTACGAGTCCCCCAGCGGACAGGTGGAATACGACGACATACAGGACCCCCTGCCCTTCGACCTGAACGCTCCCATCGTGGAGATCGGCGAGGAGGACTACGCCCTCTGGTACCGCGACATGAGCGAGGAGCCCAAGAAGTACGAGGGCAAGACCGTGCGCTTCAAGTGCCGCGCTCTGGTGCGCCAGAAGCTGCCCGCCCACACCTTTGTGGTAGGCCGCCATGTGATGACCTGCTGTGTGGAGGACATTCAGTTTGCCGCGCTGGTCTGCCAGTGGGACCACGCCGATCAGATCCAGGATGATACCTGGATGATTCTGACCGCGAAGATCAACTTCAAGTTCAACCGCGCCTACGGCAAGCGCGGCCCCGTGCTCACTTATGTGAGTTCCGAGCCCTGCCCCGCTCCGGCGCAGGATGTGGCAACCTTCTATTGACGTCAAAACAAGGCCGCGAAGTCGATGTGTCCGCGCCTGTGCGGGCACATCGACCGCCGACCTTGTTTTTTGAAAGAGCAATGATTATGTGAGGACAGGATGCGATACAAATGCCTGGTCTTTGACCATGACGACACCGTGGTCAACAGCACCGCCACCATCCATCACCCCAGCTTTCAGGCCTTTCTGGACCTTTACCTCCCCGGAAGAGTCTGCACGCTGGAGGACTACTTCATCAAGAATTTCGATCCCGGCTTTCTGCCCATGTGCCGGGAGGAATACGGCATGGACGACGCCATGCTGGATGTGGAATGGAGATTCTGGCGCGAATACGTGAAGGATCACATTCCCGCCGTCTATTCCGGCATCCGGGAGATCATGGAGCGTCAGAAGGCCGAGGGCGGCCTTGTGTGCGTGGTGTCCCACTCCTTTGACGACAACATTCTGCGCGACTATGCTGCAAACGGCCTGCCTGTCCCGGACGCGGTCTACGGCTGGGAGCAGCCGCCCGAGCGCCGGAAGCCCCACGCCTGGCCTCTGGAGGAGATCATGCGCCGCTTCGCGCTCTCTCCCCGCGACCTGCTGATGATCGACGATCTGAAACCCGGCTATGACATGGCCGCCGCCTGCGGGGTGAACTTCGCGGGCGTGGGCTGGTCCAACGACATTGCCTTCATTGAAGCCTTTATGCGCCAAAACTGTGCAAACTATTTCAAGACCGTAGAGGAATTCGCCGCATTTTTGAATTGAGGAGTGCCCATGAAACCTGTATTGTACATTGTGGTCCCCTGCTATAATGAGCAGGAAGTGCTGCCCATCACCGCGCCGCTTTTTCTGGAAAAGCTGAAAACTCTGCGCGACCTGGGCAAGATCAGCGATGACAGCCGCGTGCTCTTCGTCAATGACGGCAGCCGTGACGGCACCTGGGAGATCATCCGGGAGCTGGCTGCCTCCGATCCCCACTTTCTGGGCATCGCCCAGAGCCGCAACCGCGGGCACCAGAACGCGGTCCTGGCGGGGCTGATGGAGGCCATGGACCGCTGCGACATCACCATTTCCATCGACTGCGACGGACAGGACGACATCGACGCCATGGACAAAATGGTAGACGCCTATCTGGATGGCTGTGACGTGGTTTACGGCGTGCGGGCCAGCCGCCGGACCGACACCTTCTTCAAGCGCTTTACCGCCCAGAGCTTTTATAAGTTCCTCGCAGCCATGGGGGCCGAGGTGGTCTACAACCACGCCGACTACCGGCTCATCAGCGCCCGGGTGCTCAAAGAGTTTGCCAATTTCAAAGAGGTCAATCTCTTTCTGCGCGGGCTGGTGCCGCTGGTGGGATTCAAGAGCACGACGGTTACCTATGATCGCGCGGAGCGGCTGGCCGGCGAGAGCCACTACCCTCTGCGCAAGATGATCGCCCTGGCGGTGGACGGGATCACCAGCCTCTCCGTCAAGCCCCTGCAGCTCATCACCGGTTTCGGCCTCATCGTAGCGCTGGTGAGCTTTCTCGGTGTTCTCTGGGCGCTGATCACCGCTCTCTGCGGCAAAAGCGTGGCCGGCTGGGCCTGCATGACATGCATTGTCTGCTTTGTCTCCGGCGTTCAGCTCATCTGCCTCGGCATCATCGGCGAATACATCGGCAAGATCTATCTGGAAACCAAACAGCGGCCCCGCTACATCATTTCCGAGCGCACATGGGAAGCGGAAAAAGCGGAGCATAAATCTTAAACTTTCTTAGTTTCGTCGCAAAAATGATGTCAAAGTGGGGAATTTCGACCAAAAAACAGTGGAAAACAAGTCCCCTGGGGGTCCGGAACACTTGACGAAAACCCAAAGAAGTTGTATTATTTGCTCGTAGCACCACGTCTATTCCCATAGAATGGAGGAAATGCAATGAGCGTAATCCCTGAAGTGAAATGCCGTCGCTGCGGCGAGAGCTTCTCCGCCCTGCGCACGCGCTGCCCCAACTGCGGCACCCGCCGTGTCAGTCAGTCCGGGCGCACCCCCGGGGCTACCCCCGGCACCGTCAAAGGCACCGCTTCCTATGAGCGCGCCGAGACAAACACCAAGTGGCAGATGATCTTCGGCCTGATCCTTGTCGTGGCCGTTATTCTCGCTGTGATCGTCATGGTCTCCACCAGCCTCAACGGGCAGGATGCCAGCGGCGGAAAAATTACCAACCCGCCTACCGAGGCGCCTTCCAGCACGCCCATCTACGTTATGGAAGAGCCGCCCACGCCGCCTCCCACGCCCACTCCCACCGTGTCGGAGATCAAGATCTTCTACTACGAGAAGGAACTGGAAGACTTCACCATGCATGAGGGCGACGATCCGCTGACCATCAAGGCGACCGTGTACCCCATCGAGGAATTCTCCGATGCCAAGTTGACCTGGTCCGTGGACGACGAGAGCGTGTTCAAGATCACGCCCAGTGAAGACACCAAGGAATGCAAGTGCGAGATCCTCGGCCGTAAAAACGGCGGCGTCAAGCTGACCGTCTCCTGCAACGGCTATGAGTACTCCATCCGCGTCTACCTGGTTGCCTGAGCAAACACATCGGAACAACGCAAAAGGGATCTGCTGTGCAGATCCCTTTTGTCGTCCAAAACGCTTCTATATAGCCCTTTGTGATTTCTTTTCAAAAGTGAAAGAAAAAGCTTGACATTTGTGTTTCCGTGC
This sequence comes from uncultured Clostridia bacterium, assembly GCA_946410505.1. Next base: position 13,163 of record CAMKAP010000015.1, on the reverse strand, counting down.
GTTAAAATAACCCTCGCTTGAAAGAGCTGGACGATTGGCGCAGCTGGTAGCGCATCCGCTTGACGTGCGGGAGGTCACAAGTTCGAGTCTTGTATCGTCCACCACGAGAACCACACTGAAAAGTGTGGTTCTTTTTTGCTTTCAAACAAATTTGGCTTGATTTGGGCCCGAAAAGTGATAGCTCCATGCCTGCGATTTTCGTTTGACCACTTTTTTGACCCTTTATGGATTATCACAGCTTGAGTACATTGGATATAAATACTTCCATTCTGTTCGAGCTGGCTTGGCGCATATCATCCGTATAGTGCCCATAAAAGTCCAGAGTAAACGCTGCCGTGGCATGGCCGAGATTCTCCTGTACGGTCTTGATGTCGTCCCCCGCGCGTATCGAATTGACAGCATACGTGTGGCGCAAGTCATGGATCCGTGCGTCCGGAAGACCGATCTGATTGACGATGCGCTTAAAGCTGTCATAGACAGCGCGGTAGGAAACATAGCGCCCCAATTCCGTTGTAAAGACCAAACCGCTTTCATACCAGGCCGGCCCCGCCGCCTGCTTTTGCCTCTCCTGGATCTGTTTCTGTTCTTTCAGCAGATTCATCACAAACGGCGCGGGGGTCAGCGTACGGCTCTTCCCGTTTTTAGGCGGGGTGAACTGATATGTGCCGCCTTTCCGCTGGCTTTTGTTCAGCTGCTTGTTGATGAGCACAGTTCCCTTTGCAAAATCTACGCAGCTCCACATCAGACCCAGCAATTCGCACTCCCGCATTCCGGTAAACAGATAGACCATGAACAGAAGGCGATATTGGCTGTTTTGAATAGCGGCCAAGAAATGGCTTGTCTGCTCATCGGACAACGGATGGATTTCCTTTTTTATCGCTCTCGGCAAAACACAGGCCTCTGTTGGATTGTGTCGGATATATCCAAGAAGCACCGCCTGCTTCAGGGCCTCATGCAAAATGCCGTGCACATTCTTGATGGTCTTCGCTGAAAGCTTTTTTCTGCCATTCTGCCCTTTGCCCAGCGAATTGTACAAGTGCTGTATCGTATGGCTGTCCAACTGATCCAATCTGGTTGCGCCAAGGGCAGGGCGAAGATAGGATTCCAGATTGTTGTAGATTGTCGAATAAATGATTTGCTCCTTCGCCAGTTCTTCCGAAGGATCAAGCGTGCCGTAAAGCTCAAAAAGAAATGGCTGTACCGATTCGTCGGCACGGAAATATGCCTCAACAAAACGTACCGGCTGTAACGTATATAGAGTATTGAGCAACGCGGCGTAGCCCTCGGCATAGGCGCCGTCCAGATTTTGCGTGCCGAGCATGAGGCCGCGCATCTGATCCACGCTGAGTTGATGCTCGCGGGCGTAAGACTGCAGCTGCATGCAGAGCTTTGGTACACCGTTCATGTCCCCATCGGTATAGTCACTCAGAGCATAGGGCTCAGTCTTTCCCGCAACTTTGCTAAGCATGTACTCGATCCGCTCCTCTATATGTGCTTCGTCTTGACGGGCGATCGCCCATGCCATCAGATCGTCCATCAGGTTCTCGCCGCAGTCGAAGAAAATGATCGGGTCAGAGGCAGGGCGCCCGACCGCATACGCCGCAAACAGGCAGTCTTCCCCGTCATCCTCGATCCGGAGCTCCCAGTCTCCGCTTCTCATGACGATCAGCCGCAGCGCGATGCTCGCCGGGAATTCGTTAAACGCATGCGCCGTCCAGGTTTCCGCGGAGATGATCTCTGTAAAGCTTTTGTCCGGGGCCGCATATTCTCTGGAGAATTCGTCGTAGATTGACACGATCTCCGCATCGGCAAAGCCGAGCAGGAAGGCCTCCGGATCGTCGGGGACGATCCCGGCGTCGATTTCCGGCAGACTCTGCGGCGGCACCGGTGTGGGCAGCGCGCTCTGCTCCGGCAGACGATCCGGCTCCGTGGACGGAGCGGGAATGAAGGCCGCCAGCGCCGCCTCATAGTCTCCGGCACCGATGCGGTAAAACCGCTTTTCGTTTCGGTACAGGATCATGGCAAGGCGCGGTGAGCGAAAAACGTTGATCTGATAGCCGTCTTCAATGATGATCTCAAGGGAACCGGCGGAATCCAAGGTCTGACTCGGCGCGCCACGCTTTGACCAATTTGCGCTCTCCAGAAATTGTACCAGCGCCTTGCTGTCCATTACACCCGGCTGGATGGAGCCGGTTTCCTCCATGAACCGAAAGGCGGTCGGCGCGGTGTCGCTTTGGCCGATCAGGGGGATCGCATTTTTGTAGTTGAGGAAGGACAGATCCTGCTCCTGCATTGGGTTCGTCGCAAAGCATACGACCAGCACGAGGCAGCCGAGTACAGCGGCGAGAACAATCCAAAACGCGGGCTTTTTATAGTTCAGCACAGCTTTGACGCGGGTTTTGACGTCCGTCTCCCCAAAGGCCACGGGACAGGCAGCCAGAATGCGGTGGGCACTGCAGTTCAAGAGCGTCTGTGAATAGGCCGCGCGCTCGGCGCGTCCCAGCTCGCGGATGACCTTTTCGTCGCAGGCCAGCTCAATGTCCCGGCACAGCAGCACATAGGCCAGCCAACAGAAGGGATTGAACCAATGGACGCTGAGGATCAGAAAGCCCAGAGGCTTCCATACGTGGTCGAGCCTGCGCAGATGGGCTCGCTCATGGGCCAGGACAAAGCGTTTTTCCTCTTCGCTCAAGGAAGAAGGCAGATAGATCACAGGCCGGGCAATCCCGAGGATGAAGGGGCTCGCTACCTCGTCACACAAGCGGATATTTCCTCTTTGCCGCAGAGAAACAGATACCTTTCTTCGCAGCAACAAGGTGCTGATTACGGCGTACATCAGCATTGTGGTCAAACCCAGCAGGTAAGCTTGCACCAGCGGTGGCAGATAGGCGTCGCGGCTGCGTTGGGTGACGGCATAGGAAGTGCCGGGGATCTCCCGGATCGTCTCAGAGCTTGCCCGCGGTCGTTCGATCTGTACCGTGTCCACCGCCAAAAGAGGCTTTTCACTGCCTCCGGCCGTGCGGAACAGCTCCACTTCGCCGCTCTCGCTGACGATCGACGGCGTTGCCCGAAAGGCAGACACCGGCGAGGATATGCTGATCGGGCAGATCAGCCGGATCGCCACCAGCGCCCACATCACACAAATGATCCAGCGCGGCGCTTTTTTCAGCAGCGCACGGAGCACGACCACGGCCAGGATCAGCACACTGCCCGCCGCGCTCATGTTCAGCAGCTTGATCAGCAGTGCGTTCATTTCACTTGCCCTCCCGGTAAGCATCGATCAGCTTCTGGATCTCGTCCACCTCGCCCGAAGACAGCGGCTTGCGGGAGGTGAAGGCAGCCAGAAAGGCCGGGAGAGAACCGGCGAAGGTTTCTTCCACAAAGCGCTCGCTTTGCGCGGCAGCAAAGTCCTCCCGTGAGACGAGCGCCGTCACAGTACCGTCCACATTCTGAAATATGCCGCGCTCGCAGAGCTTTTTCAGCACCGTGTAGGTCGTGGATTTTTTCCAGCCCAACTCCTTCGCGCACAGGCGCACCAAGGCCGTCGAATTGATCGGGGCGTTATCCCAGATCAGATCGGCAAAGCGAGCTTCCACTGCGCCGAGTTTTTTATCTTCCATAAGGGCACCTCCAGCGTAGGTCTATTTCTTATCGACCTCGTGCATAGTCTATCATCAATAGACCTGCCTGTCAAGGTTTGTTTTCTTAAGAATGCTGAAGCCCGCCGTTCATGGTGAGCGGCGGGCAAACCTGTATTGGGGACTTATGTGGATTCCCGTTCGATGATGGTCGGGGTCGTACAGAAGGATTGGGTCTGAAGGTTTGGTTTCTTTATCATCTGGAGCATGAAGCGGGCGGCCTGCCAGCCCATCTCGTACATATCCACCTCGATGGCGGTCAGGGTCGGCTGGACGATCATGGAAAAGGGATAGTTGTCAAATGTCATCAGCGCAATATCCTTAGGGATCTTCAGCCCCTTGGCGCGGATGCTCTGCATACAGCCCAAGGCGAGGTAATTGTTGGTGCAGAGGATGACCTCCGGGATCTTTTCCCGCTCCAAAATCTGCTCCATGGCGGTGCGGGCCTTCTCGTAATCGGTCATGTCCGCCATGGTCTCGATGGACAGTTCTTCCTCCTCCAGCGCGGCCAGAAGCCCCGCCAGTCGCCGGGCGGAGATCTGATCCTCCTGTTTGTCGCCCATCAAGAACAGGATGCGACGGTAGCCCTTATCCAGCAGATAGTTTGCCGCGATCTGCCCGGCCGCCTCGTGGCTGATGTCCATCCAAGAGAGCTGCGAGGGGAAATCCGGCTTGCCGATCACCAGATGGGGCAGAGACTCCTTGATCAGCACGGTCGCGAGCTGTCTGGTGAGAATACCCGCATGGAGAATGACCCCGTCGGCCTGTTCGCTGTGCATCAGGGAGCGGATCTGATCCGGCGCCGTCGTCTTCTCTACATGCTTTAAGATCAGCGAATAGCCCTTCTCGTCCAGATAACGCTCCACGCCGGTGACGATCTCAAACAGATGGGGATTTTCAAAGCCCACGCCGCGGGAGAGGTCGGCGGCGAAGAGTACCGTGCCGTTTTTCTTCCGTGCGAAGCTACGCGCCCGCTCATTCGGGCGATAACCCAGCTCCTCGGCCAGCGCGCGAATTCTCTCCTTGGTCGCGTCAGACACGGTATAGCTGTCATTCAGTGCTTTGGACACGGTGGAGATGGAGCAATCCGCCGCCTTTGCCAGATCGTAGATCGTTACCGCCATGGTTTCTCACAGCCTTTCGATGAGGTATCCGTTCTCTCCTAATAAACCATGCGCATAGCTTTTTTGCAAGAGCGGCTTTCCGGCAGCTTTGACAGGAATCGCCTCTGCCCCGGCGTTCATCGTGATCCGAACGGTCTCCTTGCAAATCGTTCTTTCATAGCAATGCAGACCGCCTTTTGCTTCGACTGTCCGGAACTCGCCGCGGCGCAGGGCGGGCTCCTCCTGCCGGAGCCGGATCAGCCGCCGGTACACATCCTCCAGCGCGTCCTCTCTGTCAAAGTCCATCGCCTGACGGTACTCCGGCTCGGACAGGCCCATCAGCCCTTTTTCGTCCCCATAGAAAATGCTGGGCATTCCGACAAAGCTCATCTGAAAGACGATAGCAAGCTCCATCCGATCCCGATCCCCGTTGCAGACGGTGAGGAAGCGGCTCACGTCATGGCTGTCCAGCAGATTGAGTTGGGCGGCCAACCCCTGTTTTTTGCAGCGCATGATCAGGTCACTGACGCGGAGATCGAATTCCCCGGCGTCGATGCGTCGTTGGGCTATAAACTGCTTGCAGAAGCGGCGGAAGTCGTAATTCATGGCACTGTCGAGCATGTTGCCATTGAAGTAATGGAAGGCATTTTCCCAGACCTCGCCGATCACCAGCGCGTCCGGCTTCTCCCGCTTGACGGCATCCCGGAAGGTGCGGAGGAAGGCGTCGTCCACCTCGTTGGACACGTCCAGCCGCCAGCCGTCCACATCGTAGTCCCTAATCCAGTGCGCTCCGACCTTGCAGAAGTAATCCCGCACGGCGGGATTAGCCGTATTGGTCTTCGGCATTTCGGGCACATAGGCGAAGCAGAGATAGTCCGCCTCCCCGCTGAGGCCGGGGTAGACCGGCTTTTCAGGCAGCTCATAGAACCAATCGTAATACAGGGACGCTTTTCCTTTTTCCAGCACGTCTTGAAAGAATGGATGCCGCCAGCAGAGGTGATTGAACACGCCGTCGATGATCACGCGGATCCCCATGTCGTGCGCCTCCTGTACCAGCAGACGGAAATCCTCGTCCGTGCCCCTGGTGGGATCGACATGGAAGTAGTCCAGCGTATCGTATTTGTGGTAAGAACTCGCTGCAAAAATGGGATTCAGGTAAATGCAGTTGCAGCCGAGCTCGCGGATATAGTCCAGATTCTCCCGAATGCCGTTGACCGTGCCGCCGTGCAGACTGCGGCACTCGTTTCCGAGACAGTCCGCCGTCCCGCTCTGATCCGACATGTGTCTCTTTCCGTCTGCGAAGCTGTCGGGGAAAATGTTGTAAACCACGGCGTCATGTACCCAATCCGGGATCTCCAGCCGGTCTGCGCGCAGATTGAAGGGAAGCTGGAAGTAATCCGATCGCTCCTGATCGTCTGAGTCCTCGAAGCAATCCCCGATGTAATACTTCACCTGCTCTCCGTCATCCAGCCCGAAGTAATAGGCAATGCGGAGAAATGGCGTTTCCAGCTCGATCTCGTACCAGTCATACAGCTTGTCACTGCGGACCTTCGGCATGGGAAGGCTCTGGAACGTGAGCTTCGGGGACATATCCGCCCGGTCAGCAAAGAAGAATCTCACACTTTCGAGGTCGTCTCTGGCGGTGCGGAGACGGAACACATAGGTGTTTTCGTCTACGGCGTGGGCGTACTCGCTCAGAGGCCGATGAAAAACAGCAGATAGATTCATTCTATCACCCCTTTGACGCGCCGGCGGTCACGCCGCCCACATAGAATTCCTGCAGCCGGATAAAGAGCAGCACAATGGGAATGGAGATCAGCACCGCCCCGGCGCAGAAGGCCGTGTAATACTCGAAGATGTTGGCCTTGTCCACCATGGTGTAGAGACCCTTTGCCACGGTGTAGTTGTTGTAGTTGTCCTTCATGATGACCGAGACGAAGATGAAGTCCACCCAGGGCGCGATAAAAGCGTTGATGGCGGTATTGGCGACGATGGGCTTGGAGTTCGGCAGGATGATCTTCCAGAAGATGATGTGCTTTGTCGCACCGTCCAGCGTGGCAGCCTCGTCCAGCGCCTTGGGGATCGTGTCAAAGAAGCCCTTGGCGATATAGTAGTTCAGTGCAGCGCCGCCGGAATAGACCAGGATCAGCGCCAGCAGCGTCTGATCCAGCCCGATGGCCTTGAGAAAGTGGTAGATGGCGATCATGCTCATGAAGCCCGGGAACATGCCCAGCACCAGCGAGACGTTCATCAGCGCCTTGCGGGACGGGAAACGGAGACGGGAGTAGACATAGGCCACCATCAGCGTCAGGATCGTGGTGATCACGCAGCAGCAGCAAGCCACAAAAAGCGTATTGAGGAACCAGCGCTGGAAGTTGAAAAGCGTGGTATCCGTAAAGAGCCGTTCGTAGTTTGCAAGCGTAAAGCCCTTGGGCCAGAGATAGGAGGTGTAGGCGCCCTTCTCCGCCCGGAAAGAGGACAGCACCAGCCAGAACACCGGCACCAGCCACAGGATCGCCAGCACCGTCAGCAGCACGTGGAGGGCAATTCCGGTCAGTTTCTTTTTTCTGCTCATTGGAACATATCCTCCTTCTTGACAGCGCTGGTGCGGTTATAGACCGTGATCGAGAGCGTGGAGACGATCATGAAGATGAAGATGCCGATGGTGGAAGCCAGGGCGTAGTCGTGCTGATCCACGGTGAGCTTATAGAGCCAGGTGACCAGCAGATCGGTCTTGCCCGCCTGGTAATAATCCAGCGCGAAGGGGCCGCCGCCCGTCAGCAGATAGATGACGTTGAAGTTGTTGATGTTGCCGACAAAGGTCGTGATCGTCGCCGGGGCGGTCACGAAGATCATATAGGGTAGCGTGATGCTGGTGAAGCGGCGGAAAGGCCCGGCGCCGTCCAGCTCCGCGCTCTCATAGAGGTCGGCGGGGATATTCATCAGCACGCCGCTGAAGGTCAGCATCGTGTAGGGAATGCCGATCCACATGTTGATGACCACCACGCAGATGCGCGCCAGGGTCTTGTCCGTCAGGAACGGCAGCGGGGCGGAGATGAGCCCCAGCTTCATCAGCGCGATGTTGACCGCGCCCATGGGCTCCAGCGCGCGGGAAATGAGCAGCAGGCTCACAAATTGCGGGATGGCGATAGAAATGACAAAAAGCGTCCGCCACATCTTCTTCATCCGTACCAGCTTGTGGTTGATGAGGATGGCTAACAGCATGCCGAGGATATAGTTGGTGAAGGTCGCCAGAATCGCCCAGACGATCGTCCAGCCGAAGATGCCGAAGAAGGTGTGGGTTTTCGTCTGGTTACCAAGGAAGATGTCCGTCACATTGGTGAGCCACGTCCAGGTGAAAAGCTCGCCGGGAGGCTGATGGGCAGAGTCAAAGTTGGTGAAGGCGATCAGCACCATAAACACGATCGGCAGCACCGTGAAGGCCACCAGACTGATCATCGGGGCGGCCAGCAGCGTCGTATGGAAGCGGCTGTCCAGCAGGCTCTTCAGATCCTCCCGGAAGGACGGGATATGCTTGCCCTGCGCATCGAGGAGGCACAGCTCTCCCGCGCTTTTCACATTCAGATACCACAAGTATACAAACAGGATCGTCGCCGCGATGGTAAGTACGCTGAACAGGAGGATCAGCATGGAGTTGTCGCCGGGGACGCGCTGGTAGATCTGCAGCTCCTCGTTCCAGACCTTGAGCTGTGTGTTTTCCCCCAGCGTTCCGAAGTGGGAGAGGTACTTCCATCCGAAGCCGAAGAAGAAGCGGAAGAAAGCAATCTCAGAGAGCAGATACAAAAACCCTTTTCCAAATTGACGGAAACGGAAGCAGCCGCTGCCCATGACCGCCAGCGACAGCCAGGTCAAAGGGTGTTTGCTATTTCGAAAGGCTTGAAGCCATAAAGGATGCCCACGATGCAAGGATCATCACCTCCGTGAGATATGGAAGAAAAGGCTGTCGCGATTTTGCCTGCGGCAGCCTTTTCCCGGTAGGAAGAACCAAAATGTACTTATTTTGCGGTGGCCTGCTCGACCAGCTGATCCAGCATCTGCTGGAGATCGCCCTCGGAGTGGGCTTCCAGTTCCGCGCCGAAGGCCTCGGCGGGCGTCCAATACTGGCCCAGGACGTGCTGGCTGATGGCAAACTGGCTCTGCTCGGCAAGAGCGGTCAGGGCAGGGTCAGCCGCAACAGCCGGAGAAGCGGCAGCATTGATGTTGGAGGGGCCGTAGCCCAGCACCTCGAAGCGGCGGAGCTGCGCCTGCTCACTGGTGAGGTACTCGGCAAGCATCATGGCTTCCACGGGATGCTTGGTCTGGGTGTTCACGCCCAGCACCTTGCAGCCGAGGAAGGAGCCCATCTGCACCTGCTGGCCATTGCAGGTAAAGGTCGGGAGCTTTGCGGCGCCAAAATTGTCACCCAGCTTTTCCTTGATGCTCGCGGAGGTCCAGGGGCCGCTGACGCCGGCGCAGATGTTGTCGCCAATGCCGCCCTGCAGCACGCTGTCGTCGCCGGTGATGAAGGCGGGATCGTTGCAGAAGGCGCGGATCGCCTCGGCGGCGGCAAGGCCGTTGGCGTTATTGAAATCGCAGATCTGGTTTCCGTCAGCGTCCAGCGTGAGCTGGCAGCCGTTGCCCAGGAAGAAGGATGCCAGATACCAGCCGTTGGAGACGTCCATGTGGACCTGCTTCCCGGCGGCGTTGGCAGCGGCAAGGATGCCGTCCAGGGTCTTCACGTCGTCCTCGGTGAGAACGGACTTGTCGTAATACAGATAGTAGCCGTTATCGGCAGTCATGGGATAGCCGTAGAGCACGCCGTTGTAGCTTGCGGCGTCGATGGTACCGGCGGCGTTGGCGGCCACGATCTCGTCATGGTTGCGGGTGACTTCGTACAGCGCGTCCGCCTGCACGAGGGTGATGATCTGGTCATCGGGGAAGGAAAAGACATCCGCGGCTGCGGCCGGGTCTTCCAGATAGCGAGCCTGGGCGTCGGCCTCGCCGACCACGCCGTACTCGAACTCCCAGGTGTTTTCGGGGTGCTCGGCGGCGAAAGCCTCGCAGAGCTCCTTCAGAAGCTCCTGATCGGGCTGAGAGCCCCAGACCTTCAGGTGGATCGTCTCGCCCGTGGTCTCTTCAGCGGGGGCGGCGGGCTCGTTCTGCGCGGGCTGCTGTGCCGGCTGCTGTTCGCTCGGCTGCGTCTGAGCGGGCTGCGTGCCGCAGGCGCAGAGGCAGGCGATCAGCGCAATGGCAAGAAACAAAGATAGAAACTTTTTCATTGCAAATCCTCCATTTTTTACATTTTGGGGTTTCCCCAGCATCATGATTATTTCATTCATGCGCTTTTTCGTCAACGAAAATGAAGGAAAGCGCTTTCTGCGAAAAGATGGAAACAGAGCCTGCTGCTCCCATGAAGGAGAAGCAAGCTCTGTAAAGTGCTTTCTGTTGGCTTACCCTTTCAGTCCTCCGGCCTGCAAGCCGGAAACGAAGAACTTCTGACAGCAGATGAATACAATCAGCACCGGGACTAAGCTCGCCATCGACATGGCAAAGACATAGCCCCATTGGGTGAACTGATGCTGACCGAAAAAGCCGGAGATCGCAATGGGCAGGGTTCGCTTGGCGTTGTCGTTGATGACGGTCATGGCCCAGGTGAATTCCTCCCAGGAGGTGAGGAAGTTGAAGATGCTGACGGAAGCGATAGCCGGGCTGGAGAGCGGCAGGATGATTCGGAAGAACACCGTAAACACACTACCGCCGTCGGCATACACCGCCTCGTCGTATTCCTTTGGGATGCCCTCGATGTAGCTCTTGATCATAAATGTGGAGAACGGAATGACCCATGCCACATAGAATGGGATCAGACCGGCCAGCCTGTTCGTGAGCTTAAAGAAGGTGGCGAGCTGATACTGCGGAATAATCAGCGTCGTGCCGGGGATGATCATCATCCCGATGACCAGCGCGAAGAGCAGATTGCGCCCGGGGAAACGGAAACGCGCCAGACAGTAGGCCAGCGCCGTCGATACGAAGGCGGCAAGCACGATCGTGATGATCGCCACAAGGACGCTGTTGAGGAAGTTGAGGTAAAACTTCTCCTGCGTGAAAATGTACTGATAGTTTTCGAAGGTGATCTCGCTCAGCCGCGGGAAGAAATGCGGTGGGAACTCATACAGAGCTCCGTTTGGGCGCAGAGAGGTGCTGAGCATATAGATCATCGGCATGACCGAAACGGCGCCGCCGATCAGCAGCAAAAGATACTTTCCCGCATTGGCAAGAGCAGTATGTCTTTTTCTCATGTCAGCCCTCCCTTATTCGTTCTGATTTTTCATGGCCTTAAACTGGAGGAAGGCCAAAATCATCAGCGTGACAGCCACAATAAAGGACAGCGCCGCGGCATAACCGAACTGACCGGCGCTGAAGGCCTTGTAATACATCCAGGTCAGCACGGTCTCCGTCTGGTGCATGGGCTTGCCATCAGTGATCATTTTGATTGAGGTGAAGACATTGAAGCCGCCGATGGTCAGCATGACCAGCGCGAAGAGGATCGTGGGCTTGATGCTGGGAAGCGTGATCGAGAAGAACTTATTCACACTGCCGCAGCCGTCCACCTCCGCCGCTTCGTAGAGTTCGTTAGGCACAGACTGAAGCGCCGCAAGGAACACGACCAGGTTCCAGCCGACGCCCTTCCAGATGCCGAGCAGCATGACCACGGTCATGCCGCCCCAGCGGGTATTCAGCCAGGCCACGTTTTTGGCTGTCAGGTGCAGCACGTTCGTGAGCAGATAGTTCAGCATGCCCTCAGTGTTGAAGATATAGCGAAATACGAGCGAGACAATGACCCATGAGGTGATGACCGGGATGTAGTAAATTACGCGGAAGGTCACCCGGAAGCGCGGAATCGAGTGGATCAGTACCGCGGCAAAGAGTCCCAGGATCATTTGCCCCGGAACGGTAACAAAGGTGTAGATCAGCGTGTTTTCAAAGGCGATCCGAAAGGTTTTATCTGTCAGAACTGCCTTGTAGTTATCAAATCCGGCGAAGCTTTTGTCAAACATGCTGCCCAGATCCCATCGCAAAAAGCTCATGCCAAAGAGCTTGACGATGGGATAAATCGTAAAGAGAGCAAAAACCAGAATGCCGGGCAGAAGCAGCGCGGAGAATTGGAGCTTGTCGCGTCGGGATCTCAGTTGCATTGGTGTACTCCCTCCCTTTCATACGAATTCCTGATAGCAAGCTTTAGAACGATTTCCGAGGCAGAATTGTGTCAGGCGAGGCGGTGACCGCAGAGCATAATGGAGATATATGGTCAAGGGCACCAACGAAGCAAGGCGCAATTCTGACCGGAAAGAATCAAAGATTGTCTATCAGGTGTTCGTATATCTTCATGCGCTGCCGGAAGGGCAGCGCATGAAGAAAAGGATTGCGTAGTTTTTTTGAATTTGCTATACTGTTTTTACTCTGCGAGCAGTGCGTCGATCTTCGCCGCCAGCTCGTCCAGCGTCTTCTGAACGTCAGCGCCGTTGACAATCATGTCGGTCATGGCAGTCGTCAGCTCGTTGTCGATCTCAGACCAGGACGCCACGGGAGGACGTGCCTGCGCGGTGGTGATGGCCTGCAGGAAGGGCGCAAACGGCGCGTTCTTGACGGTATCGCTGGCAAGAGCCTCCTGGTTGACGGGGATCTGGCCGCACTTAGCCATCTCTTCTTCCGCATAGGGGCTGGTCATGAACTTCATGAACTTCCAGGCGCCTTCCTTGTTGGCGGTGTTGAACATGGCAATGTCTTCGCCGCCGAGCACGGAGATGGAACCGGCCTTGCCCGCAGGCATCTCAGCGGTGCCATAGGCGAAGTCAGGATACGCGCCGGCAAGCTCCGCGGTCTTCCACGGGCCTTCGAGCAGCATCATGTAGCGGCCAGTACCGAAGCCGTCCGTCATGGGAATGTCGCCGCTGTTGAAGCCGGAGAACTGACCGTTAGCATAGAGATCAACCAGCGTCTGAACGGCAGCAACTGTCTCTGGGCTGTTCACATAGCCGGTGGCCTTGGTGTAGTCCTCGTTGGTGATGGAGCCGCCATTGGTCCAGATGTAGGGCAGGACGTTCCAGCCGGAGAGGGCGGGCTCGTTGAGGCCCCATACCTGCTGGCCGTTTTCATTGGTGCCGGACAGGGCGATGATCGCCTTGACGAAGTCCTCGCTGGTCTTGGGAACGCTCAGGCCGGCGGCCTTCAGCGCTTCCTCATTGTAGAACAGAATCTTCGTGTTGGTGTTCAGAGCCATGGCGTAGTAATTGCCCTTCACAAAGCCGGTGCTCATGGCACTGGGCAGGAGATTTGCCGTAACTTCCGCAAAGTCGCTCATTTCAGCATCCAGCGGTACCAGGATGCCCATCTTCTGAAATTCGGGAACCCACGCGATATCCAG
>CAMKAP010000014.1 GCA_946410505.1 uncultured Clostridia bacterium | reverse complement strand
GCAAAGCTGCGCGGCGAAAAGCTCTTTCGCTTTTCGCCATCCTATAATCATTATATCTGACAATATTGGATTCACGAAAGGAGAACCGCAGTATGCCTGAAAGCTATAACATTTGTCTTGACGTGGGCGGCACCAAGGTGCTCGGCGCCATTTTCAATGAGAAGGACGAGATCATCTATCGCCTGAAAAAGCGCTCCAAGAGCGGCGGCGACGGCGCTGCCGACGTGGAGAAGGTCATCATCGACGTGGTCGAGGAGATGATCCGGGAGTCCGGCATCGACCGCAGCAAATTGAACGCCATCGCCTCCTGCGCTCCCGGCGTGATCGACCAGGACCGCGGCGTGGTGCTCTTCGCACCCAACCTTCCCTGGCGGGACTACGATCTGGCGGGGGCCATGCGCAAGAAATTCGGCGTTCCCTTTTTCGTGGGAAACGACGTGAACCTGGGCGTGCTGGGCGAATACAAGTTCGGCGCGGCCAGAGGCTACAAGAACGTGGTGGGCTTCTTCGTGGGCACCGGCATGGGCGGCGGTCTGATCCTCAACGGCACGCTCTTCACCGGCAACCAGTTCAAGGCCGCCGAGTACGGCCACATGATCCTCGACCCCGAGGGACCGCTCTGCAACTGCGGCCAGCGCGGCTGCCTGGAGGCCTTCTCCAGCAAACAGGGCATGAGTGCCTACATCCGCCAGCAGGTATCCCGCGGCCGCGAGACCATGATGGCGGAAGCCGTGCAGGACGGGGTCTTCCGCTCCAAGAAGCTGAAAAAGGCTCTGGAGGCCGGCGACGCTGTGGCCATGGAGGCCGTGGACCGCGCCTGCCACTATCTGGCCATCGCCACCGGCAATATGATCAACACCATCTCCCCGGATCTGGTGATCTACGGCGGCGGCGTGATCGAGGCTGTGGGCGATCTGTTCCTGGAGAAGGTCCTCAAAGAGGTGGACCGCTACTGCATGACCGCCATCCGCCCGACGGTGGACATCAAAATCGCCGCCCTCGGCGACGATTCCATCCTCTACGGCGACCTGGCGCTCATCAAGGGCCTGTAATCATCTCTCAGAAGGAGGGGCGAAGAAATGGTAGACAATTACGGACGCAGCATCACCTATCTGCGCCTTTCCGTGACGGAGCTGTGCAATCTGCGCTGCCGCTACTGCATGCCGGAGGACGGCGTGTGCAAAAAGCGGCACGAGGACATGCTGACACAGGAGGAGATGCTCTCGGCGATCCGCGCGGCGGCCTCCCTCGGCATTACGAAACTGCGCATCACCGGGGGCGAGCCGCTGGTAAAGCCCAACATCGTGGCGCTCTGCCGCGAGGCGGCGGCCACGGAGGGCATCCGGGAAGTCTGCCTCACCACCAACGGGACCCTGCTGCCGAAGCTGGCCGTCCCGCTGAAGGAGGCCGGCGTGAAGCGGCTGAACATCAGCCTCGACACCCTCGATCCCGACAAATACCGCTACATCACCCGCCTGGGTACGCTGCAGCAGGCCATGGACGGCATCGAGGCGGCGCTGGACGCGGGCTTTGAGAAGATCAAGCTCAACGCCGTGCTCATCGGCGGCTTCAACGATGACGAGATCCCCGCCCTGGCCGCGCTCACCCGGCGCTGGCCGGTGGATCTGCGCTTTATTGAGCTGATGCCCATGTACGACAGCGGGGACTTCGGTCCCGAGGCCTTCCTGCCCTGCACCGCGGTCACCGAGCGGCTGCCGGAGCTTCTTTCCGAAGAGCAGGACGGCGGCGTGGCAAAGCTCTACCGCCTGCCCGGCGCCCAGGGCCGTGTGGGGCTCATCAGCCCCGTCAGCGCCCATTTCTGCGCCGCCTGCAACCGCCTGCGCCTGACGGCGGACGGAAAGCTCAAGCCCTGCCTCCACTCCTCGGAGGAGATCTCCCTCAAGGGTCTGGACCAGGCCGGCATGGCGGAGAAGCTGCGGGAGGCCATCCTCTCCAAGCCCAAATGGCACGGGGAGCTCAATTACTACGAGCGCAGCCATGCGCAAAGGAACATGAACCAGATCGGCGGCTGACCGGTTTTCCTCATCCAATGGAAAAAGGACGCCTTTGCTTTCCGCAAAGGCGTCCTTTTTCCATATCGCAGCGATCAGGTCTCCGCTTTCTTTTTCCATTCCTTGATCTGCTCCAGCCGGTCCCGGAAGCGGGTCTCCAGGCCCTGGTCGGTGGGGCGGTAATACTCCGTCCCCAGCAGGGAATCCGGCAGGCAGCGCATGTCCGTGAGCTTATCCGCCGCATCATGGGCGTACTGATAGCCCTTACCGTAGCCCAGATCCTTCATCAGCGCGGTCACGCCGTTTCGGATGTGCAGCGGGACGGGGTCTGCCAGCTGCTGCAGCGCGTCCTTCTTTGCCGTCTCATAGGCCATGTACAGGGCGTTGGACTTGGGGGCCAGGGAGAGATAGACCACCGCCTCCGTCAGATGTACCGTGCACTCGGGCATCCCGATGTAGTGGCAGGCCTGATAGGCCGCCACGGCCAGCTCCAGCGCCCGGGGATCGGCAAGGCCCACGTCCTCGGCGGCAAAGCGGGTCACCCGCCGGGCCACATACAGCGGGTCCTCCCCCGCCTCCAGCATCCGCGCCAGCCAGTAGACCGCCGCATCCGGGTCGGAGTTGCGCATGGATTTGTGCAGCGCGGAGATCAGATTGTAGTGTTCCTCGCCGTTTTTGTCGTAGAGCAGGGATTTGCGCGCGGTGCACTGCTCCACGGTCTCCCGGGTGACCGTGGTGACGCCGTCCTCCAGCTCTCCGTTGAGCACCGCCATCTCCAGCGTGGAGAGGGCGGTACGGGCGTCGCCGTTGGCAAAGCGGGCGATCAGCTCCACGGCTCCTTCCTCCAGCTCGATCCGCTGGCCGCCGAAGCCCCGGGGGCTTAGAAGCGCCCGGCGCAGCAGCGCCGTCAGCTCCTCCTCGCTGAGGGCCTTGAGCACAAAGACCTTGCAGCGGCTGAGCAGTGCCCCGTTCACCTCAAAGCTGGGGTTTTCCGTGGTGGCGCCGATGAGGATGATGCTGCCCTTTTCCACAAAGGGCAGGAAGGCGTCCTGCTGGGCCTTGTTGAAGCGGTGGATCTCGTCCACAAAGACGATGGTCTTTTCTCCGAAGCGCCTGTTGTCCTCCGCCTGCTGCATGACAGTGCGGATCTCCTTGATGCCGCTGGTGACGGCGGAGAAATTGATGAAGCTGGCACGGGTCTGGTTGGCGATCACGTTCGCCAGTGTGGTTTTGCCCACGCCCGGCGGCCCCCAGAAGATCATGGAGGAGACCATGTCCGCCTCAATGATCCGGCGCAGCACCTTCCCCGGCCCCAGCAGATGCTGCTGGCCCACGATCTCGTCGATGGTCTGCGGCCGCAGCCGCGCGGGCAGGGGCTGGCTCACATCGCCGCCCATCATGCTCAGTTGTTCGTTCATTCTTGTCGACCGCCTTTGCTTATGATACAATGAAAACAAGAAAAACTGTGAATGGGAATGATCGTATGCCGCGCTATGTCGCCTTTGACGTGGAGACGCCCAACGCCTCCAACAACCGCATGAGCTCCATCGGCATTGCCGTGATCGAGGACGGGGAGCTGATCTCTGCTTTCGGCTCTCTCATCGACCCGGAGGTGCACTTTGATCCCTTCAACACCTGGCTCACCGGCATTTCGGCAGACTCCGTGCGTGAAGCGCCGAATTTCGCGCAGCTTTGGCCGGAGATCGGCCCGCTGCTCTCTGGCGGTGTGCTCGTGGCCCACAATGCCACCTTCGACCTGCGGGTTCTGGCCAGCTGCCTGGAGGCCTACGGCATCGAAATGCCCCGTTACCTCCGTTACGCCTGCACCGTGCAGATGGGCCGGCGCTGCTACCCGGAGCTCCAGAACCACAAGCTGGACACGCTCTGCCGCTACCGGGGGATCGAGCTGGATCACCATAAAGCGGAGAGCGACAGCCTCGCCTGTGCGCGGCTGCTGCTGGACTATGAGAAAAACGGTCTGGACCCGGAGCGCTTTCTGCGCGTCTACGACTGGTGGACACGCAAAACCGTCCCCCTCTCATCTTACACCGGGAGCGTACCTGAGGCAAGCGGAGAAACGTAACACGGAAAAACCTGCACGAATAACAGCAGAGCGGGAGGACGCCCCTCCCGCTCTGCTGTTCCCTTATTTTCGGTTTTGCTTGCGCAGGATCAGCCAGGCCCCCACGGCCACCGCTCCCAGGCTGATGATCGCCAGGGCGGCATAGAGGGCGATGGGCGCCTCGTCCCCGGTCATGGGCGCGCTCACACGGACAAAGCCCTCCGCGCACGCGGGCAGCGACAGGCTCAGCAGCAGCGCGGCTATAAACAGCAGCGATAAAAGTCTGCGGCTATGCTTCAACATCTCAGATTCCTCCCTGTATTTCACTCATATTTTTGCCCGGGCGTGCCGTCGTTCATACCGTACTCAGCGGGCAGTCAGTGTATAGCTGCGCTGACCGACCTGCACGGGGCAGCTCTCTCCCCGCTCCAGCCCGGAGGAGGAATAGAGCAGCACGCGGAAGCTCTGGGGCGCAGAAAAGCTCTCGCTCCCGTTGCCCACGCGCACCTCGTCGCCCATGCTGCCGTCCATGGCGTCCAGCAGCCAGGCCTGTCCGCCCTCCCGGGGCTGAGCCTGCTTGTCGGAGCCGCAGAGCGCCAGCAGCTCATTGTTGGCGTAAATGCCGCCCTCGGCCTTCAGCGCCTGCTTGGCAGCGGAGATGGTGAGCTTTCCGCCGGAGAGCTGGATGTCGCCCGTGCCGCTGCCGGTGACGCCGCTCTGGGCGCCGGTGGAGGCCACGATCAGGACCTCGCCGCCGCTCATGCGCACCTCGCCGCCGCTGCGCAGGCCGTCCTCATCCGCGCGGATGTTCAGCGTGCCGCCGGAGATGTCGACAAGCTGGTCGGCCTTGAGGCCCTTGCGGCTGCTCTCGCCCAGCAGGTCCTGGCGGGTCTCGGTGCGGATCTCGCCCCCGCTCACGCGCAGTTCGGTGACGGCGTCGATGGCGTCGCCGGCGCTCTTCACGGAGACAAGGCCGCCGCTGATTTCGATATAGCCCTTGCCCTCTTTGTCGGCGGAGCTGGTCTTGAGCCCGTCATTGCCGGCGTACACCGCGGTCTCGCCGCCGAGGATCTCGATGGACTCGGAGGCACGGATGCCGTTGTTGGCGCCGAGCACCTCGATCTGCCCGCCCTTGATCTTGAGATCGTCCTTGCAGGTGATGCCGTTGTTCAGATAGCCGCGCACCGTAAGGCGGCCCTCGCCCTCCAGCATCAGATCGTCCTCGGAGAACAGGGCGGCGCCGCTGCGGGTGTCATCCACGCCGGCCAGATCGGCCTCGCTGCCGGAGGCCAGCAGGTTTTCGCTCCCGGCAGCCAGATACACATGCACGTTTTTGGCCTGCCGGACCCAGATGGCCGGGCCGGAGAGATTGGTGATCTGCGCCCCGTCGAGAATGAGCGTCACGTCCACCTTGTCCTCGCCCGTGTCCACGACGATCTGGCCGTTATCGAGCGTGCCGGAGACGCGATATTCTCCCACCGCGCCGATGGTGACCGTACTGCCTTCCGCCTTCGCGCCGCCCCCGCGGACCTCCGCCGTGTCGCCCTTGAGGACTATTTTCGCCTCATTGCCGCCGGGCTGCGCGGCAGCGCTCTCCGGGGCCGCGTCGGGAGCCCGCTTTCCACAGGCGCACAGCAGCAGACACAGGCACAGAATCATTCCAATGATCTTTTTCATCACATCAGCTCCCTGTCGTCTTCCCGGCCGCAGGAGATGTTCAGGTTCCCGTTGCGGCAGCGGATCGCGTCGATAAATTCCTTGCTCTTGTTCAAATCCTTCAGGTCGATGGCATAGCTCAGCTCGTAGAGCGTGCCCATATTGGTGGTACGCACCTTGATGAGCTCATGCTGGCGGGTATACTCCCGGAACAGGTCGTCAAAGAGCTCGTCATACTCCAGATTCTCGGGAATGGTGATCTTCAGCAGCCGGCGGGTGGCCGCCTCCTCGCCGAAGCGGGAGCGGCTGAGCGCCAGAGTATAAACGGCCATCACCAGGAAAAACAGCGCAGCGTAGCCCACATAGCCCATGCCGCAGGCAAGGCCGATGGCCACGGAGAAAAACAGGGCCGTGATCTCCTTGGCGCTGCCCGGGGCGCTGCGAAAGCGCACCAGGGCGAAGGTGCCCGCCACGGCGAGGCCCGCGCCGATGTTGCCGTTAACGAGCATGATAACCAGCGCCACCACCGGCGGCAGCAGGGCCACCGACTGGCGGAAGGCCGCCGTATGCCGGTCCTTCCCCGCAAAGACCAGCGAGGACAGCAGCCCCAGGACCATGGCCGTAAAGATGCAGATCAGGAAAGAGAGGGGGCTCATTTCGCCGCCGATAATGCTGTTAAGCATGTTGTGTCACCTCAAACAGTTCTTGTAAAATGTGGTTTTTGTACGCCGTGCCGTACTTGGAAAAGCTGGTGGGGAAAAGTGCATCGTCACTGAGCATATGGGCCAGCCACAGGGGCGCCGCGCCGGGCATCTTGATCTCCATCAGCACCTCGCCCTCTTCGGTCAGCGCTTCTCCCGCGCTGCCGGCGCAGAGGTCCAGGTCGCTGCCGCGCCAGCGCAGGTTTTCATCAAAGGTAATGCGCAGCTCCGCTTCCTCTTTTGCGCGCCAGGCCGTCCTCTCACAGGCGATGAAGACCCGGGGCGCTGGCCGGTTCTGACGCAGGAACCAGTCGATCTCCCGTGCCATTTGCCCGTCCGTGGGCGCGGCGCTCTCGCCGGAGAGCCAGGCGGCCGCCTCCCGCGCCCCGGCGGTGACCCGCCGCTTGTAGACGATGCCCTTGTATTTCTTTTTGAGCTCCACGAACACCATGTCTTCGGCGCCGGGGACCCCGTAGCTGCGCAGGCGCAGCTTTTCTTTGTAGACCGGGCCCTCGATGGAGTGGCGGATCAGGCGGTAGTCCTCCGTGTCATAGTAGAGGGAACAGACCGTGCTCTGAAAATACTCGTCCGGCTCGATATAGGGGCGCAGCTGCTCGAAAAGCTGCCGGTACTGCCGGGCGGAGAGCAGATATTTTTTTTCGTATCGCTTGAAGCTGAGCTTCGTCTCTTCCATGGTCACTCTCCGAAATATTCCGCGCGCTCTTCATCCGTCAGCTGCAGCCACTGGCAGATCTGGTTGACGCAGTGCCGATTCCAGGAATCGTCCACGAACTTTTCCTTCAGATAGCTCAGATCGAACTCCCACTTGCTCTTCTGCATGCCGTGGGTCAGGTAATCCCGCTCGATCTCAGGCTCCACCTGAGCGGCAAGCCGGTCGAATTCTGCCATCACATTCTCCCCGGAGAGCACCGTATCAAAGAGCTCCCCGAAGCGGCGCAGCATCCGGTCCCGAAAGTCCGGGTTCTGCAGCAGCGGGCGGACCAGGCATCTGCCCACCTGGCGGGAATAGAGGGCGAGACCGTCAAACATGTTGGTATAGGCCACGGTGCGGTCCCAGAAGGTGGCGTCCAGATCGTAGAACATCAGGCGCCATTTGCCGTCACCCTCGGTGGAGTGGGCGTAGCGGACGTTGCCGTAGGTCAGGTCCGTATTGGCGCAGTAGCCCTCCAGCGCGATCCAGTCGATTACACTGTCGATGTCCACCAGGGACTGTATATGCTCGTAATACTCCGGGACGGACAGATCGTGGGTCTTGCAGTAATCAAACACGTCCCGGGCGATGGAGGAATTGTCCGGCGCCATGGACTCGATGACCTCCACACTGTCGGCGCTCACGCCCAGCGTGTCGGCATAGAGCTGCTCGTTGGTTTTCTCCATCAGGTTGTAGATGCCCAGGTACTCGCCGTTGACATAGAGCACGCAGAATTTGCTCCGTCCGGTGACCGCCCGGTTGCCCGCCTGCAGACACAGGTTCTGGCAGACGGCATTTTTGACCACCGTGGCGTAGTAATCCTGCCCCGCCCGCAGCACCAGGCTGCGGAAGCTGTCCACACCGCCGCCGTAGACGTCGTATTGGAGACGCTTGCTGCCGTAGGCCGAGCGGAAGCGGACGCTCATGTTCTTTTTATCCAGGGTCAGGCTGGTCTCCCCGTGCATGCGCACGCCGCAGGGAATCGAGAAGCCGCCGTTTTCCTCATAGAGGGAGAGCGTGGCGGGCTCTTCCTTGAACTTGTTGCCGCCGGAGTACATCCACACGAACTGCTGCCTGCTGTCCGCCACAAGGCTCAGCACCGGCAAGGAATGCCCCTCGTTCACGATATAGGTAAAGGCGGTCTGACGGCTGGGCAGCGCGCCCTCCTCCACGGCGATGGCGCGCACCACCGTGGTCCTGTCCACCTCAAAGGGCGCCTCATAGTGCTCGCTCTCCGTCGTGGGGACGGCGTCACCCAGCGTATAGAAGATCATGCCCTCGGCGCCAAGCGCCACGCTGACTTCCTCCACGCCGTCATACACGCCGTCAGGCGTGAGGGCCGTCGGCCGATCCGAAACCCGGCGATAGCCGTTGGCATTGCTCGCCGCGGGGCTGGGCATGGCGAAGTAGAACCAGCCCGCCTCATCCTCCACGCGGCCCATGGTACCGCCGAAGGGGAGGTTTCGCAAAGCCACCCAATCCAGCAGCGTCCCGTCCGCTGTGGACAGGAAGAGCTGATCGCTCCCGGCGTCCAGCGAAAAGCCCGTGCAGGGATCGCCCTGATAGGCCTGGGCGCTCAGATCGTCACAGCGCACGAGATAGCTCGCCCCGGGCATGAGCTGCTTTTGCGGAAAGCGCCAGAGGGTGTAATCATCCGCGTCGTCAGACAGGCAGTAATCGGAGAGCTCCAGCGCTCCCTCGGAGACGTTTTTGATCTCCACCCAGTCGCTGTCAAAGAGACGCCAGGCGGCGGCGTTTCCGGTGTTGTAGACACAGATCTCCTGGATGAGCAGCGGGCTTTCGGGCGTTTCGAGCGTCTCCTGCCAGGCGTCATAGCCGTCCTTCGTGTTGGGAAAACCGGGCGTAGTCCAGAGGCATTCGGCATATTCGCCGTCCTCGCCCAGGGCCACCGAGGCATTGTCGGTCCCCGTCAGGCAGGGGGCGGAGGAGATCGCGCGGCCGTAGGCGTCGATCAGCCGGACCTTCTCCCCCTCGGAGAGGGAGAAGGCGGCGTGCCCGTCCTCGGGGCGGTCCTTGCCGGAGGCCCAGAAGATCCTGTACTCGCCGGGGGCGAGGCTGCCGGAGAGGGCGAGGCCCTCGCGGCCCTCCTTCTCGCTCAGGGAAAAGCCGTCCAGCGACACATCGGTATCGCCGAAGTTTTCCACTTCGATCCAGTCGGAAAAATCGCCGTCTCCGTCCTGCAGGACGGCCCGGTTTTTCGCCATCAGCTCAGAGATGCGAAGGCTCTCCTGCGCAGGCTCCGGTGTGGCCGGGGCGGCGGGCGCTGCGGTCTCGGATGCCGGCGGGGCGCTCACCTCCTGCCCGGCTTCCTCCGCCGCTGGCGTTCGCGTCACGCCGCAGCCGGAGAGCAGAAGGCTCACGAGCAGAAGCAGGGCGACGGCGCTTTTGTTTTTCGTAAGTAAAGACATGGCTGTCTCCTGATTCGTATAGAAAATCAGGTTATTATACAATAAAAAAGGGAAGCGTGTCAACGCGCCGTTGCCAGATTTGCAAACTGTTGGTATAATGTTTGTATGAATCACACAGCGCCCCGGCTGCGGGGCGAAAGGATGAACAGGATGAACACAGTCGTCGTCATCGGCGGCGGGGCCTCAGGCATCATGGCCGCGCTTACCGCCGCGGAAACCGCCGGGCAGCGCGTGATCCTGCTGGAGCGGCAGCAGCGCATCGGCCGCAAGCTGCTGGCCACGGGAAACGGACGCTGCAACCTCACGAACACCGGCGCCGCACCCAAAAATTACTACGGGGAGCAAGCCGCCTTCGCGGACTGCGCTCTCGCGCAGTTCACGCCGCAGGACACCCTGAACTATTTCCACGGTCTGGGGCTTCTGACGGTGGAGGAATACGGCGGGCGGGTCTACCCCCTCTCCAACTCCGCAAACTCGGTGCTGGACGTGCTGCGCTTTGCGCTGGAAAAGGCCGGGGTGGAGCTGCGTACCGCCTGCCCCGCCCGGCAGATCCGGAAAAGCGGGGCGGGCTATACCGTCGTCACCGATGACGGGGAGATCAAGGCGGACGCGCTGATCGTGGCCTGCGGCGGTGCCGCGGGAGCAAAGCTGGGCGGCGTCAGCGACGGTTATGAGCTCTTAAAGCCCCTGGGTCACAAGCGCACGGCCCTGCGCCCTTCCCTCACCCAGATCCTGACCGCGCCGGACTATCCCCGCGCCCTCAAGGGCGTGCGCGCCCAGGCCGTACTCCGGCTGCTGGCGGGCGAGACGGTCCTGGGCGAGAGCCGGGGGGAACTGCAGTTTACCGAAACCGGCCTCTCCGGTCCTGCGGCCTTCGACCTGTCCCGCGCCGCGGCGGCGGGCGGGGAGGGCCTGCAGGCGGAGATCTCCTTTCTGCCCGCGGGGACAGACGCCTTCGCGCTGCTTCGCGCCCGGCGGGAGACCTTCCCGGATCAGCCCGCCTCTGAACTCTTCACCGGCATGCTTCATAACCGGCTGGGCCGGATGCTGGTCAAGTACGCGGCCCTTGAGGCAAACCGCCCTCTGGGCAGCCTCACGGACAAGGAGCTGCGCCGGGCGGCGCGCGCCTGCACGGCGTTTACACTGCCCGTAAAAGGCGCCGAGGGCTTTGACAGCGCCCAGGTCACGGCGGGCGGCATCCGCACGGCGGGCTTTAACCCCGAGACGCTGGAGAGCTGGTTCATGCCGGGGCTCTTCATCTGCGGGGAGCTGCTGGACGTGGACGGGGACTGCGGCGGCTACAATCTCCAGTGGGCCTGGGCCAGCGGCAGACTGGCAGGGAGGCTGGGCAAATGATTCTGATCCGCAATCTTCGCCTGGGTGTTGAGGAAACGCCCGAGGCGCTGCCCGACCGCGCCGCGAAAAAGCTCCGGATCGAACCGGAGCGCATTCAGAGCTGGCGCCTGGTAAAAAAATCCCTGGACGCGAGGAAAAAGGACGATCTGCACTATGTCTGCGCCGTGGCCTGTGAGGTCTGCGGCAGGCTGCGCGTCCGGGATAAGGACGTGAGCGACTATGCGCCCCCCGTCTATGAGATCCCCCGTATCCGGGCGGAGAGCCGCCCCGTGGTGGCGGGCTTCGGTCCGGCGGGCATGTTTGCCGCGCTGGTGCTGGCCCGCGCCGGAGCAAGGCCTGTCGTCCTGGAGCGCGGGCAGGATGCCCTGACGCGCCTCAAGGCCGTGGAGGCCTTCCGCGCCGGCGGCAGGCTGGACCCGGAGAACAACGTCCAGTTCGGCGAGGGCGGCGCCGGCACCTTCTCCGACGGAAAGCTGAACACCGGCACCCACGATCCGCGCCTGCACTGGGTGCTGGAGCAGTTTGCCGCCCACGGGGCCCCCAAGAGCGTGCGGTGGGACGCAAAGCCCCACATCGGCACCGACATTCTGGTGGACGTGGTGCAGAACCTGCGGCGGGAGATCGTCTCTCTGGGGGGCGAGGTGCGCTTCGGTGCAAAGCTCACCGGGCTCGCGATCGAGGACGGACGTCTCACCGGCGCGGAGATCAACGGCGCGGAAACGCTCCCCTGCGAAGCGCTGATCCTGGCCATCGGGCATTCCGCCCGGGACACCTTTGAAATGCTGCACGGGCTGGGCCTTCCCATGGAGCCCAAGCCCTTCTCCATGGGCGTGCGCATCGAACATCGGCAGAGCGCCGTGGATCTGGCTCAGTACGGGCGCGAACGCGGGACCCTGCCCGCGGCGGACTACTCCCTGAACGTCCATCTGCCGGACGGGACGAGCGCCTACACCTTCTGCATGTGCCCCGGCGGGCAGGTCTTCGCCGCGGCCTCGGAAGAGGGCGGCGTCTGCACCAACGGCATGAGCTACTCGAAGCGCGACGGGGAAAACGCCAACGCCGCCCTGCTCGTCACGCTGCGCCCGGAGGATTTTCCCGGCGGCGGCGTGCTCTCCGGCATGGCCTGGCAGCGGGAGATCGAGCGGCGTGCTTTCGTCCTCGGCGGCGGCAACTATAACGCCCCGGCCCAGCGGGCGGGGGACTTCCTCGCCCATGTGCCAAGCACGGGTCCGGGTTCGGTGCAGCCCAGCTACCGCCCCGGCGTAAAGTGGACAGACCTGCATGAGGTCCTGCCGGAGCGCATTACCGGCGTGCTGGAGCAGGCCATCCCCGCTCTGGGCAAAAGGCTCCGGGGCTTTGACGATCCCGACGCGGTGCTGACAGCGCCCGAGACCCGCTCCTCCTCTCCGGTGCGCATCCTGCGCGGCGCGGATCTCTCCTCTTCTGTCGCCGGGCTCTATCCCTGCGGTGAAGGCGCGGGCTACGCCGGCGGCATATCCTCCGCCGCGGTGGACGGGGTCCGCTGTGCCGAGGCCGTGCTGCGGCAGATTGACGCGGCGGGGCGCGTGTGATACAATATTCTCAGCCCGAACGGACAAATCTTTAGAAGAGGAGTATTATTATGAATTTCAGAAGCCTGACTGTAAAGGAAGCCTTTGACAACCCCCAGGTCAAGAAGATCATCCTGGACCTGGCCCCCAATCTGGGCAAGTATCCCATCAAGCTCTTCAACAAGAAGACCTGCGGCGAGATCTTCGACCTGGTCGTCAGCAAGAAGATCGTCCCCGAGGACATTGCCAAGAAGATCGAAGCGGCGGTCAACGCCCTGTAAAAAACAGACAGCGAAGAAAAGGCAAGGCCTTTTCTTCGCTGTCTGTTTTTTTGTTTTAAACAGGCTCTGTTTTACTCCACAGAGATCATGTAGTAGTACACCGGCTGGCCGCCGTTTACCACGCTGACCTCGGCGTCGGGGAAGTTGCCGCGGATGGTCTCCGCCGCGCCCTCGGCCTCCTCCTCGCTCACGTCCTCACCGTAGTAGACGGTGATGAACTCGGGATGGAAATCGTCGAAAGCCCAGCTCAGTTCCTTGAACAGGGTCCGGGTGTTGGCGTAGCTGCCGATCAGCGCGCCGTCCAGCAGAGCGAGATATTCGCCCGCGTGGATCTTGTGCCCGTCAAAGTCGGAGTCCCGGGCGGCATAGGTGACCATGGCCGTATGTACGCTGCCGATGGCCTCTCCCATGGCGCCCACAAGGCTCTCCTCGCTCTCATCGGGGGAGAAATTCAGCATGGCGGAGATGCCCTGAGGCACGGTCTTGGTGGGCATGACGATCACATGCTTCTCCGTCAGGGGGACGCACTGTTCGGCCGCCATGATGATGTTCTTGTTGTTGGGGAAGACAAAGACCGTGGAGGCCGGCGTGCGGTTGACGGCCTTGAGGATGTCGTCGGTGGAGGGATTCATGGTCTGCCCGCCGGTGACGACCCGGTCGGCGCCCAGCTCCAGGAACAGCTCCTCCATGCCCTTGCCCGCGCAGACGGCCACCGCGCCGAATTCCTTCTCCGGCTCGGCCACACCCTCGTCCTCTTCCTCTTCCGTGAGGGCGGAGGCGGACTCCATGGCGCTCAGCTCCTGGTCCACAGCCTCCAGATCGTCCGTGCTCCTGGCCTTCTGACCTGCCAGCTGGTCCAGTGCCTGCAGGCGCATGTTTTCGATCTTGGCAATGTCCAGCGCGCCGTATTTCTGGCTCTCGCTCAAAGCGGAGCCGGGGATGTCGGTATGCACATGGACCTTGAAGATCTCGTCGTCGTCACTGATGACGAGAGAATCGCCGATGCTGCCCAGGTAGCGGCGCAGCGGCTCCAGATCCACATCGGGGCTCTTCTTGCGCACCACGTAAACGGTGTCGAAAATGTTGATTTCCGGCACATCCACCTTGCCATCGACAAAGACGGAGTCCTCCCTGATCTCGCGGACGGACACGGCTTTGCCGGAGCTGATCTCCCCGCGCAGAGAGGCCAGGATCGCCGAGAGGATCACCATATAGCCCTTGCCGCCGGCGTCGATCACGCCGGCCTTTTTCAGCACCGGGTTCTGGTTGACGGTGTCCTCCAGGGCTTCTTCGCCTGCCCGGATGGCCTCGGACAACGTCGCCTCCAGGTCGCTGCCGTTTTTCGCGGCCTTGACCGCCGCGGCGGAAGCCAGGCGGGAGACGGTGAGGATGGTGCCTTCGGCGGGCTTCATCACGGCCTTATAGGCGGCCTCCACGCCGTCGTTCATGGCGCCGGCAAATTCCTCGGCGCCGGCGGTCTCGGTGCCCTTGAGACGCTTGGCGATGCCCCGGAACAGCAGGGAGAGGATGACGCCGGAGTTGCCGCGGGCGCCGCGCAGCATGGCGCCGGCCACACAGTCGGCCGCGGCGGCCACGTTGTCAAAGCTCTTTTTCCGAAGCTCCGCCGCGGCGTTATTGATGGTCAGGCCCATGTTGGTGCCGGTGTCGCCGTCCGGCACGGGGAAAACGTTCAGGTCGTTGATGACCTGGATATTGGCATGCAGTGCCGCGTCCGCGCAGAGGATCATCTCTTTGAAGGCGGCGGCATCTATATAATCTCTCATGTTTCAAGTGTCTCCATTATAATGGTTATATGATGGCGAAAAGCTTTCCGGCTTTTTGCCGCTCCGCTTGAGCGGCACAGCAAAACAGCACGGCTGTTCTGCCATATATTGATCATTTGTGAAACGACGTTTCGCAATTGAATTGTCAGCCGATGATCGAATCTACATAAACGTCCACAGCCTTCACCGGCACGCCGGTGGCCTTGTTCAGCTTGTAGCCGACTTCTTTCATAATGCTGCGGCACACGGCAGAGATGTTCACGCCCTGGTCCACGCCGATGTGGAGTTCCAGGCTGATGCTGCCGTCTTCATTGTAGTGCACTTCAACGCCCTTGGACATATTCTCTCTGCGCAGAAGCTGCAGCGGGCTGCTGCTCTGGCTGCGCCCGACCATGCCCTTGACGCCGAAGCAGCTGGTCGCCGCGTCGCCCGCCAGGTTGGAGAACACCTCGCCCGTGATCCGGATTCTGCCCATGTCGTTGACGATTTTTACCATAAACGAAACGCTCCTTTCCCGGTCATTTCGGCCGCGGCCAAATGGCCGCAAACCCGATTATATGATTATATACCACATATTAAAAAAGTACAAGGCATTTTTCGCCTCTCCGGCCCGGATGGGAAAATCTTCACCGGTCCTTGTATGATCCGACGCTTTTTTTGAAAAAAACTCAGGGCGGAAGGTTTACAATCTGACGAAAAAATGATAAACTTAACCTGTCCAATCGCGCCGGGCGGAGAGCGCCCTTTCGCCTCTCTCCGCCCGGGCAATCTATAAAGTTTGGAGAGTGAAGCTATCATGAGACACTTCAAAACGATGGACGGCAACAACGCAGCCGCCCATGTATCCTATGCGTTTACCGAAGTCGCCGCAATCTACCCCATCACTCCGTCCAGCCCCATGGCCGACTATGTTGACCAGTGGGCCGCGCAGGGCCGCAAGAATATCTTCGGCTCCACCGTCAAGGTTCAGGAGATGCAGGCTGAGTCCGGCGCCGCCGGTGCTGTGCACGGTTCTCTGAACGCCGGCGCTCTGACCACCACCTACACCGCCTCCCAGGGCCTGCTGCTGATGATCCCCAACATGTACAAGATCGCCGGCGAGCTGCTGCCCGGTGTGTTCCACGTCAGCGCCCGTACCCTTGCCAGCCACACCCTGAACATCTTCGGTGACCACAGCGACGTGATGGCATGTCGGCAGACCGGCTTTGCCATGCTGGCCGAGTCCAATGTGCAGGAAGTCATGGACCTGTCCCCCGTGGCCCATCTGGCCGCCATCAAGGGCCGCGTTCCCTTCCTGAACTTCTTCGACGGCTTCCGCACCTCCCACGAGCTGCAGAAGATCCAGGTCTGGGATTACGACGATCTGGCCGAGATGGTCGACATGGACGCCGTGCAGGCCTTCCGCGACCGCGCCCTGAATTCCGAGCATCCCACCATGCGCGGCTCTCACGAGAATGGCGACATTTTCTTCCAGAACCGCGAGGCCTCCAACAAGTACTACGAGGCCGTTCCCGCCATCGTTGAGGAGTACATGGGCAAGATCAACGCCAAGCTCGGCACCGACTACCAGCTCTTCAACTACTACGGCGCTCCCGACGCCGACCGCGTCATCGTCGCGATGGGCTCCATCTGCGACGTGGCCGAGGAAGTCATCGACTACCTGACCGCGCAGGGCGAGAAGGTCGGCCTTGTGAAGGTCCGCCTGTACCGTCCCTTCTGCCCGGACAAGCTCCTGGCCGCCATCCCCGAGACCGCGAAGAAGATCGCCGTTCTCGACCGCACCAAGGAGCCCGGCGCCCAGGGCGAGCCTCTGTATCTGGACGTTGTCACCGCGCTGGCCAACGCCGGCAAGACCGACGTGAAGGTCATCGGCGGCCGCTACGGCCTCGGTTCCAAGGACACGCCTCCCGCCTCCGTCTTCGCCGTGTACAACGAGCTGAAGAAGGAAGACATGAAGCGCATGTTCACCCTCGGCATCGTGGACGATGTGACCAACCTCTCCCTGCCCGAGGAGCACGCCCCCAACACCGCCGCCGAAGGCACCATCGAGTGCAAATTCTGGGGTCTGGGCGGTGACGGCACCGTCGGCGCCAACAAGAACTCCATTAAGATCATCGGCGACCACACCGACAAGTTCGTGCAGGCCTACTTCCAGTACGACTCCAAGAAGACCGGCGGCGTGACCATCAGCCACCTGCGCTTCGGCGACAAGCCCATCAAGAGCCCGTACTACATCA